>CANBCO010000016.1 GCA_947367165.1 uncultured Coriobacteriaceae bacterium | reverse complement strand
GGGTTATAGGACAAAAAGTGTGTCTCTTTTAGGCATGTTTTACAAGGTAGATATACAAAAAATGACCAATTCTTAACTTTCTTCGCTAAGTGTAAGCATTTTCAGGTTTTTGTAAAACTCTTCTTTCTGTTTTTCTTACTTTGTTTTCCCTGGTAAAGTACTATGTTTTTCTTCTCTTTTGACTATTTGGTCTTTAGGTCGGACAAAAAGTGTGTCTTATTTTTCCTTATTCTTCCAGCTAGATTAGTGTATTTTAGGCATTTCTTAGCTCTGAAAAGTAAAGGAGAAATTATGAAACATGTATGCGAAAAATGTGGGTCTAAAATGAAGAAAAATGGGTTCACTAAAAAAGGCAAACAACGCTATAGGTGTAGTAAGTGTAATGCTTCTAAAACATATTCAAGAGATACAAAAGTGAAGTGGTTTAGGCTCTTTTTAGAGTGGCTTTTTTCTAAGAAAACAGAAGAGGAATTTGGATACAGCGGACGCACATTTAGAAGACACACTTTATTTTTTTTGGACCTATTGGCCACGTCCCATTATCACAGGTGAGATCTATAGAGTCATCTTTATTGACGGCATACATTTAGGACGTATCTGTACGATTTTAATAGCCAAAAGTGAAACGCATGTCTTACATTGGTTGTTTGCAAAACGAGAAAATGCAGAAGCCTACAAAAAGCTTTTAAGTCCTTTACCAAAACCAGAGATGGTCGTTACTGACGGCTCTAAAGGATCTTTAAAAGCTCTTAAAGAAGAGTGGAGAGAAGTACCTGTTCAAAGGTGTCTTTTTCACGTTATGGCACAAGTCAGAAGAAACACTACACAAAGACCAAAGTGAAATGTGCTCAAGAGATTTTAGAGCTTTCTAAAGACCTTACATACATCACTACAAGAAAAGAAAAGGACATGTGGATTAATGCATTTTATAAGTGGAAAGATACATGGCAAGAGTTTTTACGTGAGAAAACTGAAATTGATGGAAAGCTCGTTACAAAACACAAAAAACTTGTTTCAACTAAAAATGCCTTAAGTCGTCTTATAGAAAGTGAAACCTTATTTACCTATCTTGAAATGCAAGAGATTTATGGAGGCATATGGCCCAAATATAACAATCATATTGAGTCTTTCAATGCGAAGTTAAAAGACATTCTAAGAAACCATAAAGGACTTAAATTAGAAAGACGTATAAAGGCAATTTATTGGGCATGTTACCATGCCTCAGAAGCTCCTCAAGACCCAAAAGAAATCATAGAAATAATGGAAGGAAGGAGGTGATTAAAAAGGGGAATTAGAGACACACTTTTTGTCCTATAACCCTAAAACTACAATATATTCTAGTTTTTACTTATTCACGACATCACGCAAGAGCGCCCAATTTTCATCATTGAAATCATCGTAAGTACTTTCATCGCCTTGATATATTTTCTAATCGCCGTTGATTGCTTGTCAAACGCGAAGCTGGACTTTCCTTTCGCATGTTGTTTATTTCAAACAACTTTATTGTAATTGTTTGCCGCGTCCCGAAGTTGTGCTGCCCATCTCAACTACTGTGCCCTCGGCAACGGTTGCAGTTCCTGTACTGTCCACCGCTTCATCGCCATTTCCCCATGCTAGGGCGTAGACTATGCCGCCGTTCACTTCAAGGTCACCGTTTGAGTCAAGACAATCGCCGCCGGCGGTAATTCTAATAGTTCCACCATTTATCTGGATAAAGCAGTTTTCATCGGGCGTTTCACCACCGGCAGGGCTACCTGCGCCACCATCAGGGCTGCCCATACCTTGTGGTCTTTCAGCCATATCAGGCACCTGACCGTCGTTAGTTGCAGAAGTATCGAGTCCACCTTTGGGGCCTTTGCCCATTCTGTCAGTGTTTTCGTTGCTCGTTGCATTTGAGGTTGGAGTTGCCGAAGAGTCACTCTCTGTCGTTTCCGAATCTGCTTCTGCCGTCTGCGCTGGGGTAGCAGGATTAGCCGCTGTTGCGGGTTCTGCTGGGATTGCGGGATTTGCAGGCTCTTCTGGTGTTGCTGGTTTATCGGAAGTAGCTTCTGTATCACTGTTAGTATCTGTGCTATCGCTTGACGTTTCGCGTGTCTTTGAAGCTGCCGCATTGATACCATCGTCAGCGGCAACAATGTCAATTGTGCCGTCGTTAATGAAGACTTTCTCGGCTTCTATGCCTTCGTTTTCTGTTGTGATATTGAGCGTGCCATTTTCCATTGTAAACACCATGTCAACGTTGATGCCTTTACCCTTAGAGTTCGTGGTAAAAGAGCCGCCGAGCAAACCGCCGTCAATGTCTGACTGCAATGCATCGTCAGTTGCCTGAATGTGTGCCTCACCATCTGCAAGACGCAGATATGTGGCTGCTTGCATGCCGTCATCTCCGGCAGTGATGTTATACGTGCCACCATCGATTGTGATAAAGCCAAGCGTGGAGCTGGTGTCTTTGCTCGACTTGATGCCATCGCCACCAGCATGTATAGTGATGTTTCCGTCGAGAATTTTAACGCAGTCTTTGCCACGCAAGCCATCTTCTGTTGAGTTGATATCGTAGGTGCCGCCGGTGATGACAAGCGCATCCTTTGAGTTGACGGCATGTTCGTAATTTGCATCGATAGTTAAGTTGCCACTTCCATTGAGAGTAAGGTCGGCCTTGGAATAAAGCGTTGCATTTGGCTCGTCTTCTCCTTCTTCGAGGGCGTAGTTTGAGCCATCGAGCAGCGTATTCTGTGAATTGGATGCAAGCGTGAGATATACATTGTTGGCGCTATCAATTTGAATGGCCGGGCCTGCGCTGTTGTTGATAGTTGCGCCATTGAGTATAAGGTGTATATCGTCGTTTTTTTGGGCTTGCACAAGAAGTGCGCCGTTAAACTCGCCCTCAACTACGTAGGTACCCGCCTTTTCTATGCTCACTTGATTGCTGGTTGTTGTGGCACCAGAACCCTCAATGTTTGCCGTGTTTCCTGCAAGCTCAATCGTTGTTGCAGACGCAGCATCATAGCTGGCATCTTTGTCTTGCTCGGAATAGGTAAAGTTCATATTGTCGACATCAATAGATGTGACCGTAGCGCTTTCTTCATCCGTGTTAGCCGTGGTGGTTGAGGTGTTAGGTTGGGCCGTACACCCCCAAAGGGCAACCGTACTTACAAGGCAAGTAGCAGCTGCAATTTTTTTGATAGTTACAGCTTTTGGTATTTGCAGTAAGTTCATACATCTCTCCTGTAGTGTTGTCTGGACGATTACTATAGTAGGTAACAAAACTGAAATAAGGCTGAAAGGAACGGCTCTGGTAGATTGAGTATGTTCAAATGGTATTTTGTCATGGCAAGGCAGTGCTATGGGAACCACAAAAACGATGGAGGCTACACGCCAAGAATGTGGGAGGGACGCATCCGGATTATGGTCAAGGAACTGTGAAGGAGAATGTTTTTGGTAAGAAGTAAGTTTGCCGTGTGCCTAAAAAGATGAAAGATTGTCATATAACGAAATACTTAATATTGTATGATAATTTGTAACGAAATCGTTTACGTTGTACAACAAAATGCAACGAAAGAGTTTTTGTTGTATTGAAGAATCAAGAAAGCGAGGAGCGTATGCGATATAAAATTGCAGCAATTTTGCTGATAATCCAAGGTGGCCTGTTTGAGCTTTTTGCCTGTATAGCCGGTCTTGTTATTGTTTCCAACCCTCAGATTGTTGTAGATTTGCAATCACAACCAGAATTTATCGTACCTTATTTCAATGCTCATATGGATCTCATTTTTCTTATGGGAGGTCTTTATGGAATTGTTCGCATCTTAGGAGCGATTGGGCTTCTCAAAAATCGTCTGTGGGGCGTCGCGCTTTCTGGTATAAACTGCGTAGTAACCATGGCGGTGATGATGTTTATGTTACCTGCAGGCTTTATAGACGGTATTTGTTCTTGCACAGCGCTTATACTTATCCTTATACAGTATTTTGGCAAGAAGACGGTGTAGCGGGCCAAATTACATCTCAAATTTTGCCATGCGCGTTTCTTCGGTGGCTGAGGCCTCTTGCCGCATCCGTGCAAGGCCTTCGTAGTTGCAGTCTGCAAGGTAGCCGAGGTATTCGGCGCGTTTCTCGGATGAAACAACGGCGGGAACAACTCCTGCTTGTTTCCACGCGTGCACAAAACGATTGCCGCCTCTATTGCGAGGCAGATGCGCAAAGCTCGGGCAAGGACTGTATGAGCACGCACCCTATTCTTTTCCGCCCGAACTTAAGCACGTACCCTTTGTTTGCGGCAGCGGGATTGAGGTGGGTTTCTCGGATGAAAGAACGCTATACTGTAAGGCAAACAAAACAGGAAAGGATAGTAGTTCACATGCCAAAACCTGCGTATACTCGTGTTGTTTTAAAGTTATCCGGTGAAGCTCTTATGGGAAGAGAACACCTTGGAATAGACCCTGAGATTGTAGGCAATCTTGCTAAGGAAATTCAAAGCATTCATGAGCTTGGGATTGACATTGCTATTGTGGTTGGTGGGGGAAACATTTTTAGAGGTCTTGCAGGAGCGGCCAATGGAATGGACAGGGCGCAAGCAGATTACATTGGAATGCTTGCGACGGTTATGAATGCGCTTGCTTTACAAGATGCTTTTGAAAAAGATGGTATGGAAGCTCGTGTTATGAGTGCAATTTCTATGCCCGAGGTTTGCGAGCCGTATATTAGAAGACGGGCTTTGAGGCATTTAGAAAAAGGGCGTATCTGCATTGTTGCAGCTGGCACTGGAAATCCGTACTTTACTACTGATTCTGCCGCAGTGTTGCGTGCGTGCGAGCTTGAGGCAGATTGCTTAATGAAAGCAACAAATGTTGATGGCGTCTACGACAAAGATCCTAAAGTGCACAAAGACGCAAAACGATACGAACATATTACGTTTAAACAAGTGTTAATAGACCGACTTCATGTTATGGACGCAGCAGCTATTGGGCTTTGTCAAGATAACAACATGCCGCTTGTTGTATTTAACATTCACAAAACCGGCATCTTTAAAGATGCTGTGCTTGGAAATAATGTAGGCACCATGGTTGGGAATAAGGAGTAGATATGTCAGAATTTGGTGGAATGGCAAAAGAGCGTATGCAAAAATGTATTCAAAATCTTAATGAAAACTATGCAAATGTACGGACGGGGCGGGCTAATCCGCATGTTCTTGATGCTATTAAAGTGGATTATTATGGCACGCAAACGCCTATTAATCAAGTGGCTTCGGTTAAGGTCTCAGAAGGTACTACGCTTGTGGTTGAGCCATGGGATAAATCTGTTCTTACTGCAGTAGAGCAGGCCATTCAAGAGTCTGACCTTGGCATTAATCCCAACAATGATGGAACTGCCATTAGACTTCCGTTTCCAAAGCCTACAGAAGATAGAAGAAAAGAGCTTGTGAAAGAGTGCAAGGCTTTTGCAGAAGAGGCTAAAGTTGCAGTTAGAAACGTGCGTCGTGATGTGAACGGAAAAATTTCGCGCGTAGAGGAGCTCTCAAAAGACGACCAGCACCGTGAAGAAAATATAATTCAAAAAGAAACCGATGCGGCGATAGCAGAGATCGAGAAGGTTTTCCAAGCTAAGGAAAAAGAGATTATGGAGATCTAACGTGCCTTTTTCCGAGAAAAAATTGCACGAGTTTTATAGTGAAGTTGGAGAAAGCGAGCGTTTGTCAGTATTAGACACCTCAGCTCTTCCAGCCCACATCGCCATAATTATGGATGGGAACGGCAGATGGGCAGAGAAACAAGGACTTTCTCGGTCAAAAGGCCATGCTGCTGGAGTGGATGCGTTACGCGAGACAATAACGGCTTGCGTAAGGCTCGGCATTCCCGTTTTAAGTGCGTATGCTTTTTCTACAGAAAACTGGAAACGTCCTAAAAAAGAAGTTGATTTTTTGATGCAGCTTTTTGCCGATACGCTCATTAAGGAGCTTCCTCTTTTTCATCAAGAAGAGGTTAAGTTAAAGCTCATCGGGGATCTATCAGAGCTTCCAAAAAAAACGCAAGATACGTTTCAAAAAGGGCTTAGAGAAACTGCACAGTATGGGAATATGACGCTTGTGTTAGCCGTAAACTATGGTGGGAGGGCAGAAATAGTGCGCGCGACCAAGCGCATTGTAGAACAAGGTTATAAGCCAGAAGTGCTCACGGAAGACCTTTTTGCCCAAAATCTCTACACAGAAGGCCTTCCAGATCCAGATTTACTTATTCGCACGTCTGGCGAGATGCGGCTTTCAAACTTTTTACTCTTTCAACTTGCTTATGCGGAGTTTTATCTCACAGACACCCTCTGGCCTGATTTTTCAAGAAGTGACCTTCTTTCTGCGCTTTTAGCGTATCAAAAACGTAACCGACGCTTTGGAAAGGCCAAGTGATAGCCTTGAGCAGTGAGCAAAAAGAAATAACGCGGTCTTCTCGGGCACGCTCTGCTTCAGAAAAAATACTTACGCGCTCGTTATCGGGTGCTCTATACGCCATCATTACGGTCCTTTGTATCTTTTTAGGCCCTATTCCGCTCGCGTTATGTGTAGCCGCGATGGCATGGCTTTGTGCTTCGGAGTTTTTTAGAATCGCGCGCCTTTTGGGAAGAGACCCAAGCGAAGTTTTTGGCCTTACTGCATCTGTCATCTTTGTCTTTTTGCCCTTTATGCCCGAGCTCGCAGATAGAATTATAGTGGCAGCGTTTCTTCTTTTAGCGGGCTTATGGTACGTGTTTTCTCCCAGAAAAAACATTTCAGACGTTGCTATTACTGTAGCGGGCGCTTTTTATACAGGATACCTCTTAAGCTCGCTTGTTGAGATTCGACTCATGCACGCTGCAAATACGCCGTATGACTCAATCTGTGCAGCACTTTTGCTCTTTGGCGTGTTCTCTTCGCTTTGGCTCTCTGATGCGCTAGCCTTTTTTATTGGCTCACGCTTTGGTAAGCACAAGATGTTTCCGCACATTTCTCCCAAAAAATCCTGGGAGGGCTTTTATGCTGGACTGGCAGGTTCGGTCTTTGTCTGGTGGCTAATGTATGCTGTAGGAATTCCGGGAATGTCAGTTCCTATCATCTTTGCAGGCGGCTTTTTGGTAGGCATTGGAGGTCTCATTGGCGATTTATTTGAGTCGCGTCTAAAACGCTCTGCAAATATAAAAGATTCAGGAAATATTATCCCTGGT
>CANBCO010000015.1 GCA_947367165.1 uncultured Coriobacteriaceae bacterium | reverse complement strand
TAACGTGTTAGTGGTAGGAATATAATGCCCCCCCAAAAGATTCGTTTTTTGAAAAGTGGAAAACTGTGCTTATGTTTCCTGCTATACTTATGCTACCAAAGTAACCAAGCCTAAAGCAGAAAGGAATCATTATGGCTTACAAAACCCCAGGTCGTGTAACACACACACACACACACACACATACACACACACAGGTCTCTTTCTAAGGTAAGGTTTTTATTACCTACCTTCTTTTTCTCTCTTTTTTCTCTAACGTTTCTTCTCTTTTTATCTCCAACACAATTTGTTATGGGTGAGCAAAGCTCTTCTGTAAACACAGAGAATTTCACAGCAGATGACACCGGCAATTTTGCAGTGAGCGGAGAAGGCGGCACGGTTTCGTTTGCAGATCCCTTGCTAACCATCGATGGCGGTTCGTATACCATCTCGATGGAAGAAGGAGTTACATCAACTTCACAGCGAATTGAAGTTACAGGCGGAGCAACTGTAACCTTGGACGGAGTTACTATTGATGATACAACAGATGGCCCTGCAATTACAATTGGCGGCAGTCAAGATGTAACTATACTCCTTGCAGATGGAAGTAAAAACGTATTGAAGGGGAAAGCTGGAGGCAGCTCTGATTACGGTGCTCCTGGCATACAAAAAACTGATAGCGCTTCAGGATGGTTAATTATTGGTGTTCCGGAAAATTCTAAAGGAACCGGAGAACTTGAGGCAACCGAAGGAAGTGGTGCAGCCGGGATTGGCGGCGGATCTCAGGAAAGTGTAAATAATATTAGGATTACTGGTGGCATAATCACGACAAACGGAGGAAATGATGCAGCCGGAATTGGCGGCGGCAAAACCAATGGACTTGTTAATCAAAATGTAAACAACATCACAATTAGCGGCGGCACTATCACAGCAACTGGAGGAGGTGAGGCAGACGGAATAGGCGCCGGATACAACTCAAATGGAACTGTAAGTAATATTACGATTACTGGTGGCAAAGTGACGGCAAAGGCAGGACCACAAGGAACCTCCGGATCCGGGATCGGCGGCGGAGCGTCTGGAAAAGTAAGCAACATTACTATTAGCGGCGGAATCATTGAAGCATACGGGGGGCTTGGATTTGGTATTGGTGGCAGCAACGCAAGTAACAATCATATAGACGGCGACAATGTGGTAGTAATAGCAGAGGGTGGGAAATATGCGCTCGAGGGCTTTGACAGCATAGATAAAGGCTTACTATTTACAAAAGGATATGAAACATCTAATGAATGGCAAGCTGCAATGTACAGCAATTCTGTAGAAGTAAATGGGAATGTGGAGTTTCCTACAAGTCTTACAATCAATACTGGCAAAAAGTTGACAGTGGGCAGTGAAGCAAACCTTACCCTTGCAAGCGGTGCAACTCTTACTGTGGCAGATGGTGCAGAGCTTGCAAACGACGGTACAATTTCTGATGCTACAGAGGCAAGCATAACTAATAATGGAAAAATTACAACAAAAGCTAATTTCTATCTCAAAGAAACCGATGAAACACCTTATACCTCTCAATATCAAACGTATAAAACTGGAGACACTGTAGGAACGTATACAAACCTTCCAAATCCCGATAACACAAAACTTTTGAAGAGTGACTTACGTGGAAGTAAGTTTTTGAATTGGTATTACTTAAACGGTTCTCAAAAAGTTGCTATAGAAGATGGTGGTGCTGTATTACTTAACCAACATAGTTTTTATGAAAATAGCATAGAGACTTATGCTATTAACATTTCTCAGTCAACTGGGGGAACCATTACCTCTAATGTAAAAGAAGCCGTTGAAAATGAAACTGTTACGGTAACGGTAACTTCGGAGGAAGGATATCATTTTAAGAGTGGCTCTTTGCAGGTGAAAGCTGGAGACACAGAAGTTGTGATTTCTGAAAAAGAAGACAATGTTTATACTTTTGTCATGCCAGCTTCTGATGTAGTGATTAGCGCTATTTTTGAAGTTGCTCCAAGTCCAGAACCTACACCCGGTACCCCAGATGGCTGGGTACAGTCTGACGCCGGTTGGCAATACGTTCTCAACGGCGAGTTCTTAAACGACGGTTGGCACTACTTTGAAGATGAGTTTGGTAACCACTGGTACTTCTTTGATGCCGACACCTACATGGCAACCTCTCGCTGGATATGGGATGACAATTGGCAAGGCTGGTACTGGGTATGCTCAACAGGTCCTATGATTGAAAACCTCTGGCAATGGATTGATAACGCCTGGTATGGTTTTTGGTGGGGCGGCAAGATGTGTCAAGGTTGGGTCTGGGATACCGCATGGCAAGCCTGGTACTATTGTGATGACTACACAGGACGCGTAGCATGCAACGAATGGGCATGGGATGGAGCTTGGTACTACTTTAACCAAAACTGCCATATGCTCACCAACTGCTGGGTAGGCCCTTACTGGCTCAACGCCTCGGGCCAGTGGGTCTAACAAGCAGACTCGCCTGTTTAAGCAAGAAAGTGTAGGGCAACGCGCGCAGTTTCTAAAGACCGCACGCAGTGCGGTCGAGGACTGTTTGAGCACGTGCCCTACACTTTTTGCCGTCCCGAATTGAGCATGGCACCCTTTCCGTCCTTCCTTTGGGTAAATCTTCTAGAAGAAGACTCGCCTGTTTAAGCAAGAAAGTGTAGGGCAACGCGCGCAGTTTATGTTCGTGGTGCCCTTCTTCTTGAGCGCATAAGACAGCTATTCTTCGTTTACAGGAAATAAGCATTTTGCAAGAATAATATGCAGTCAAGAAAAAGAATAGGGTAGCGCGCGCAGTTTCTAAAGACCTGCGCCTTGGCGCGGTCGAGGACTGTTTGAGCACGCACCCTATTCTTTTCCGCCCGAACTGAGCACGTGCCCTACACTTTTTGCCGTTGGGTTTCTCGGCTGGAAAAGTAAACAATTGGGGGCAATTGTTCAAAAAGGGAGGAGACGCCTGGGTTTCTCGGCGAGGAAATGGAACAATTGGGACGTATTGGTCAAAAACGACATCGCAGGCAGAGAAGACCTCGTCTTGGCAAGGTAGGTATGAGTATGCTAGAATAAATCCTTGCAAAAACGGAACAGACGAAAGGTGGCTCATGGGTCCAATAGGTCCTTTTGAATTAATTATCATTCTCGCGATTATTCTGCTGCTCTTTGGCGGATCAAAATTGCCTGAGCTGGGAGAAGCTGTGGGAAAAACTGTGAAGAACTTTAAGAAGGGCATGGAAGACGGCGCAAGCGATGACAAAGCAGAGGCGGGCTCGGCGAAGGCAGATGCGAGCGCGACCAAGGCAGAAGCGAGCACCGCAAAAGCAGCTTCAAACGAGAAGGAAGAAGCGACAACTGACAGCAAGGATGCATAAGATGGCAGAACAAGACTTGATTTTAACTCTGGATGGACGTCAAAAGCTTGAAGATGAGCTGAGCTGGCGCGAGGGTGAGCACTTAAAAGAGATTACCGAGCAAATCAAAACCGCTAAGGACTTTGGCGACCTCTCAGAAAACGCAGAGTACGACGCGGCCAAAGAGGAGCAGGCAAAAAACGAAGCGCGCATCACAGAGATTAGAAACATTCTTTCGCGCGCAAAAATTGCCGAGGCCGGAGTTACAGGTGCCGTCTCGATTGGCTCACAGGTCACCATCAAGGCAAAAGGTGCCAAGCAAAGCATCACCTACACGCTTGTAGGCACCACAGAGACCGACTCGCTTCATAACCGCATTTCAAATGAAAGTCCAGTTGGAGCAGCACTTATGGGCAAGAAAAAAGGCGACACCATCAAGGTAGTGACCCCAAGCGGTAAAAAAGCCGAGTTCAAAATCGAAAAAATCGAACAGTAAACACGCGGGCTTAAGACAACAATTTCACCCGCTTATGCAAGCGCGTAAGCGGGTGTTTTGCTAGAAAAGGAGTACAACATGGCAGAGGCGGACCCACAAACAAAGACGCAGGAAGGCGCGAACGCAGGCATGGGCGCAGGTGCAAGCACTGAAGCGAAGTCAGGCAAGACCACAGGCGCAAACCCAGGCCAGGGCACACAAGCAAGCACAGACGAACGCGCACTTCGCCGAGAAAAGCGCGCTGCTCTCCTTGCTTCCGGCATGCAGCCTTATCCTGCAACGTTTCATCCAAGCGCGACCGCAGAAGAGCTTGAGGCCACCTACAAAGAGCTGGAAAACGGCGCCACAACCACCGATGAAGTTGTGCTTGCAGGCCGCATTATGACCATCCGCCGTCAAGGAAAAATTGCTTTCTTTGTACTTCGTGACGCTACAGGCCCCATCCAGCTTTTCTTCCGGATTGATAACTTTCCTACCGCAGATGCCTGGGAAGCTATAAAGCAGCTTGATTTAGGCGACTTTATTGGCATAAAAGGATGTGTGATGCGCTCAAAGCGCGGCCAGCTTTCGGTGGCTCCAACGGAGGTCACTATGCTGTCCAAAGCACTTACCCCGCTTCCCGAGAAGTTCCACGGCCTTTCAGACAAAGAGACCCGCTACCGGCAACGCTATGCCGACATGATTGCAAACCCTGAGGTACTGCACGTTTTTAAAGCACGCAGCCGCATGATTTCTGCGATACGGCGCTACATGGACAGCCTTGGCTACTATGAGGTAGAAACGCCCATTTTGCAGTACACGCTGGGAGGCGCAAATGCGCGGCCTTTCATCACGCACCATAACGCGCTCAATATGGACTTCTACCTGCGCATTGCTACCGAGCTTCACTTAAAGCGCCTAGTGGTAGGCGGCATGGAGCGCGTGTATGAGCTGGGTAGGCAGTTTAGAAATGAAGGTATGGATCAAGTCCACAATCCTGAGTTCACCACGATAGAGGCGTACTGTGCCTATAGCGACATGGAGGGCATGAAACGCCTTTGCGAAGGGATCTTTAAAGCCGCCATGGCCGAGGTCTGCACTAGCGAAATCGTTGAATTCCAAGGCCAGCAAGTAGATCTTTCCGGAACGTGGCGCAGCGCTTCTATGAGCGAGCTTGTGAGTGAGGCGTGTGGCGAAGCGGTGTCGCTAGATACGCCCCGTGAGGTTCTTCTCGGCTTGTGTGAAAAACACCATATTGAAGACGCTGCCGAGAAAAGCGCCGGCGTCATCATTGCAGACCTGTATGATGCCCTGGTAGAACACACCATTGTGAACCCCACGTTTGTGACACACCATCCCGTGGAGGTCTCTCCGCTGGCAAAAAAGAATGCAGATGACCCGCGTGTGACTGACCGTTTTGAGCTTGTCATTTTGGGGCATGAATATGCTAACGCTTTTTCTGAGCTTAACGACCCGGTTGACCAAGAAGAACGCTTTTTAGCGCAGGTAGCAGCCAAAGAAGCAGGCGACGATGAGGCGATGGAATTTGACAAAGACTATATCCGAGCGTTAGAATATGGACTACCTCCAACTGGAGGAATTGGCATTGGCATCGATCGCATGGCGATGCTACTACTTAATCAACCTTCCATTCGAGACGTATTACCCTTCCCGCATATGCGTCCCGAAGGTATCTCATAGAAAGGGGATAGGCCTATGTTTGATAAGTTTACAGAACGAGCCCGACAGGCTTTGAGTCTTGCTCAAGATGAGGCACGTAGCCTTGGGCAAGCATATGTAGGAACAGAACACGTGCTTCTTGCCTTGATGAGGCAAGAAGATGGTATTGCTTCTGCTGCGCTAAGCGCGCTTGGCGCAGATTACGAACAGGCTAAAAATCTAGTTGCTGCGACGAGTGCAAAAGCGCCTACACAAGCAGATTCTGGTGGGCACATTCCGTTTACTCCGCGCACCAAGCGCGTCTTAGAAGGTGCATACCGAGAAACCATAACGCGTGGTCAGATGCACATTTCTACCGAGCATCTTTTGCTTGGCATTGTCCGAGAAGGGCAATCTATGGCACTCCAAATCTTAGCCCAGATGGGCATTAGCGACGAGGCGGTTAAGCGCGAGATTGAAAAGCTTATGCAGAGCGGAAATCCTGCTGGAGGTCCAGGTGCAGGTCAGGCTGGGCAGGGGCAAGCGGGTCGCTCGGGAATGCCGCAAGGCATGCCAGGAATTCCAGGGATGCCTCCAGGAATGCAGGCTATTCCTGTGATGCCGCAGCAAGATGAGGGGCCTTTGTTAGAGTCGTATGGCAGAAATCTTACCAAGCTTGCACAAGATGGCACGCTCGACCCGGTCATAGGACGCGAGCGCGAGGTAGAGCGCGTTATGCAAGTACTTGCGCGTCGCCAAAAAAACAACCCTCTTATCTTGGGTGACCCTGGGGTTGGAAAAACCGCTATTGCAGAGGGGCTTGCGCAGCTTATCGTATCTGGCTCGGTGCCAGAGGCACTTCGTGGCCGCGAGATTTGGACGCTTGACATTGCTGCTATGGTAGCGGGTTCAAAGTTTAGAGGTGAGTTTGAAGAACGCCTAAAACGCGTTATTGCTGAGGTAAGCGCTAACCCTTCCATCATCTTGTTTATTGATGAGCTTCACACCTTAATTGGTGCAGGAAGCGCAGAAGGCTCCATGGACGCCGCATCGATTTTAAAGCCACCTTTGTCTCGGGGAGAAATCCAGGTCATAGGAGCCACCACGGCAGAAGAGTACAGAAAACACATTGAAAAAGACTCTGCTTTTGAGCGTCGTTTTCAGCCGGTAAACATTGATGAGCCAAGCGTGGCAGACACCATTGAGATCTTGCGTGGCTTGCAGGGGCGCTATGAAAAGCACCATCATGTGCGTTATACGCCAGAAGCCATTGAGGCAGCAGCACTTCTCTCTTCGCGCTATATTCAAGACCGCTTTTTGCCCGACAAAGCAATCGATGTTATTGACGAGGCAGGAGCTCACACACGCGTTCATAAAGTGGTAGTGCCAGATGAGATTATAGAGTGCGACAGCGAGCTTAAGCAGATCCAGCACGAAAAAGACTTAGCTGCGGCTCGTCAAGAGTTTGAGCATGCTGCGCAGCTTAGAGATAGCGAGCGTGCCCTTATAAAACGCCGAGAAGAGCTTGAAGAAGCTTGGCACAACTCTTTAAATGCTGACACCGTAGAAGTGAATGCAGACGATATTGCCGCCATTGTAAGCTTCATTACAGGCGTTCCCGTTTCAAACTTAACCGAGGAAGAAGCCTCAAAACTCTTAAGAGCAGAAGGGGCACTTCACGAGCGCGTGATTGGCCAAGACGAGGCCGTAGAAAGCGTTGCCAAGGCAATCCGTCGCTCACGTTCTCCTCTA
>CANBCO010000014.1 GCA_947367165.1 uncultured Coriobacteriaceae bacterium | reverse complement strand
TACCTTTTTTGCGAGGCTGGGACTCCTGAGAACAGCATGCAAATTTTTCCGAGAAACCCCACGGCATAATCAAGAAGAGAAAAGCGAGCTCCCGGCACCTTTACTAATCGCACATATGCGGTAATACATACCAGAACGCTCCCCGCAATTGCGCCCCATCCTGCAATTCTATACTTGGTTAAAGGCGCAACTTGTTTGGTTGCTTTTGTTTGCGAGGTCATACAAAACACTCCTTTTCAATCTTTTTTCCTACACCTATTTTACTTGTTTTGTACAAAAGGTTGCAGAGAATGTTTACGTGGCAATAAGCCGCCCGTGCCATAAACAAACAGGGGCGGCTTTCACAAAGATATTTCCGAGAAACCCACAGGCTACTGTGCAGTTGGGGCACCAGGATTGTGCGGCGTTTGTTGTACGGGTGTCTGTTGTGCAGGTTGCTGTGTTGCTTGCTGGGATGTGACCGACTGGGCAGGTGGTTGCGATGCAGGCTGCTGTGCAGGCGATTGCGAAGACGAGATTGGTTGCTGCGAAACAGCTGGCTGTACAGGCGTTGCCTTAGGTGCCGGATTTTGTGTTACCTTTGCAATGGGCGCAGGGTGCCAAACCAATAGTGTGAAAGCTAGCGTAGCGGCAAGAAAAAAGAAAAAGACTGCCTGGCCTACAAAAGCTGAAGAACTAGAAGCCGCTGTGGCCACATACACCCAAAGAATAGACATAAGATATAAAGAAGCAAGTAAAATGACAAAATACACACAGTTAAAAAGCAATTTGTGAAGCTTGTTTTTGCAACAAGGTTGCAAAAAATAATGAATACTTAACAGTATTCCGGCTGCTCCTGCAACAAGCAATACAACAGAGAGGAAAATAAGCCAACCCGCACCTCCAAACAAACTGTTGTATGTAGCAGCAAGGTCTTCGCTTTGAGATAAAGAAGCGTTTCCAAATGGCAAAAGGGAAGAGAACGAGTACGTTGCAGGGCAAGTATAGAGCGTTAAAAAGGGTTTAGACACCGCAATAATAGCCAAAGCACTTGTGATTACGCCCAAAATAGCGGTTCTGCTTAATATGCTTGCAGACGTTTGATCTTGAACAAAAAATCCAGCAAACGGGGACGGTTTTACTGGCTGTTGTGCCACAGATTGCTGAAAGGTAGGCTGGCTTTGTGATTGCTGAGGAGCAACTTGCTGTTGCTGTTGTGCTGCAGTCCTATTTGGGACAGGCTGCAATTTAGCACCGCACTGTCTGCAATACTGCACGCCCTCAGGGTTTTGTGTTCCACATTGATTACAAATCATACAAATCTCCAATCATTTCGTTCGTTAGTTTGATTTTAGTTTCCACACCAAAGGAACAAACAAAGCTATAGTTGAAAACAGATACAGCAACACAGCAGGACCTGCCGTAACCGTTATGCCTAAAGCACTATACGAAGTAGCACTCAAATAATTGTTTGAATACACCCAAAATACAAGCGTGAGAACAAAGCCAAGACAAAACGTGCCAAACAACACGGCGTTTGCAATCCTACTCACTTTGCGAACCCTGCTCACTGGCTGTTGAAACTTATGAAATAAATAAAGAGCAGAAGCAATACATAAGATAAAAAATAACACTGCCAAAAAGGCCCAAAAACCATTTACAACAGAATAGTATGTGCTAAGACGACTCGTTACATCTGTTTGGCCTTGTCCGCTAAGAAAAAAGGGTGTAACCGTATCTATCGCCATAGACGTAGTTTTACCTGAGCTAGAGCCAAATAAACTTGACAGAGAGCTGCTCTTTTCTTGAACGACAAAAAACAAAGGAACAAACGAAGCCACAACGCCTAGTACGCCTCCAGCCATGCCAACCAAGGCGCCATAGTTCTTAACGTTTGCATGTTGCGTATCTTTCTTAAAAAAACCCTGAAGGGCACCTGCTGCTGGAGCCAACGTCGCCTGAACAGAAGAAGCAGGCTGTGCTTGTGAAACTGCTTGCGTTTGATTTTGCTGCTGAAAAGCAGGCTGTTGTTGGGCTGAAGTTTGTTGCGCCGCATGCTCCATAGGCGCTCCGCACTGAGTACAAAAAGCAACGCCTTCTGGATTTTGCGCACCACATTTTTTACAAAACATCTCAATCCTTTCATATCTTTTTATGCGCTATTTTATGCAGTATATATTATTGTACTACAAACAAAAAGACGCCTCTGAGCATGCTGACTACTGCACCTAAAGCATGCCGCTTTAAGCCCTTCAAGCATATCTTTATACGCAACGCTCCCGAGAAACCCACCTAACAAAGCACAGTAATTTATTCCTTACTTTGCGCGAAAGGTTTTGTCGCAAGAAACGACGTCCACTGTGCATTTGCCTCTTTATACGCCTTAGTTCCACCCTGATACGTTGTCACGTGCACGTCTTGTCCATCCGGCACTTTTGCATCTACTGTAATCACGTTGCCATCACTGCTTACCGTTAGCGTTTGAAACAACCAGTTTGGATTAGTAACGTCTTTATTCCAAGTGACAGCATACGTTTTGTCGCCAGTTTCTTCATTTGTGTCTACGAGCTTTACCACTCCTGAGGCCGTATTGAGGTCGTAGCTCGTCTTTCCCTCGCCCGTATCATCACCGTCAGAAGGAGCCTGCCAATCGCGAAGCTCTTTTGTGCTCACGGTCGCCTCTACTGTATTGTAATGTGGGCTAAACTCAATTGTCCAGCCAATGGCCGCCCAGTAGCCAGCGGCGGTTTTCTCGGATTGAAGATCTGAGCCAGTAGCAGGAGCATTACTGGCCGAAGGCCAATTGTTTGCAACTGCGCCAAAAAAAGTTTGGCTTTGGTTTTCAAGCTCTTCTTCTTTGTCTGCCATTGAGAAAAAGACACTTGCAATAATCGCTGCAAAACACACAAGTGCTACCACAGTCCAGACAACGGTATTCTTCTTTTTCTTTTCCATATCTCCTCCTTTTAATTGGTTTACGGCCTCCCTTAAAGAGGCACTTGGTTTTATGCATCTCTTTAAGTATAGCGCGTTTTCTTTGCTTGACAGCACGGGGATGCTTTGTGGTATCCTTAAAAGCACCTTTTTACGGAGAGTTGTCCGAGCGGCTGAAGGAGCACGATTGGAAATCGTGTAGGCCCTAACCGGGTCTCCGGGGTTCAAATCCCCGACTCTCCGCCAGATGTGGAAGGGTGGCTGAGCGGCTGAAAGCGGCGGTCTCGAAAACCGTTTACGTGCTTTCGCACGTACGAGGGTTCAAATCCCTCCCCTTCCGCCAGGTTTTACGCTTCTTTTAATAACTCACCACTGTAGTGCCAATAGGGATATTGTCGTAGATATACTGCGCATTCTCAGTAGCTAACCGCACACATCCGTGGCTAAGCTGCGCTCCCAGACGACCGTCTTGTACCGTCCAGCTATTCTTGTTATACAAAATAGAATGGAGCAAATAATCACCAGAAAACTGCGTTGCATAGTAGCACGTATATCCTTTTTCCTCGCCAAAATGATAAATCTTGGACTGAACTTTATACGTTCCTTTTATAGTGGGCGTGCCGGGAGCCCCCGTTGCACACGGAAAATATTTATATAAACACCACGTTCCCGAGCACCCCCAGAATATACCAGCCCTGCAAGCAGCGTCGTCAACAATAATGAGCCACTCTGTTGAACTTGTATAGGCTTGTGCCCGTGAAAGCATATATTTAGCGGTGCCGTCTAGCCAGTCGCCAGGCTCCCAGCAACCGCTCCAGTTGAGCCAATAGTCGCCTGGTGCATAGCAACCGTAAGCCATGTGTCCGTTCGCAAGAAGATAATAAGAACCTTGCGCCCAGGCATTTGCATACATTACTCCAGTTGTGGGGTCTAAAAAGTACCAATCTCCGTCCCAAAGCCAGTACGTATGCATGGCGCCATTTGGATCAAGGTAGTACCACGATCCCGCTATCCATTGCCATCCGGTAAGCATCACTCCCGAAGGATTTGCATAGTACCAGGTAGTGTCAACAAAAAACCAACCCGTCTGCATAACACCTGACAGATTGGTGTAATACCAAGCGTTGTCGAGGAGAAGCCAACCTGTCTGCATAATGCCTTTTGGATTTGCATAGTACCACGCTGTATCTACAAAAAACCACCCCGTACACATGGCGTCATCTTGGCCCACATAATACCAGGCATTGTCAATAAAAAGCCAGTTGTAGCATGGTTTAAGCTCCTCGTCATAGTAGCGCCAAGCATTGTGTATCCAGTTCCATCCGGGTTCAACCGAATCGTCCAGCAAATCGTTAGCAATTGCGTCTGCATCCTTCTCGGAAGCAAAAGCGATAAGCGGCGTTGCAAGTAGAGCCGTTGCTGCAAAAAGCGCAGTTATCGTCCAAAGGAATTTTTTCATTACCATACCTCTTCCTTTTACATCTCGTTCTTAATAAATGGTTACGCCTTGTACCACCCGGTTCACTTCACCCGTTGGACAAGGGTTGTCGGGGGAAAGACCAAGGCGCAAAGACTTTTTAAGCGCAAGCGTTTGTGCAAATGTAACGTAGGGAAGTGCCAAAAAGGAATTAGGAAGCGCAAGCCCACCGTCGAACGCAAGGCTAAAATCTGCGAGTTCATACGCTTCTTGACAGTAATCATTTGCGATAACACAAAGCTTGTTTCCTTGGCGCTGACCTGCCATTTCTCGCAGAAGGTCCATCTCATACCTACGAGCGAGCTCGTTATCAGAAAGATACAGCACGGTAAGCGTGTGATCATTAATGATTGATTTTGGTCCGTGTCTAAAGCCCATGGGAGAGTCAAACATGGTTTCAACTTTCCCTGCACTAAGCTCTAGCATTTTTAACGCAGATTCTTGGGCAATTCCTTTAAGTGCCGCGCTTCCAAGATACACCAGGCGCGAAAAATCAAACTTTTCTACAATTCCTGAGGCTAACGCGTAGTCTTGCTCAATAAAGGCGGTGGCGTTTCTGGCTGCTGCGTCAAGGAGGTCTTCAACTTCTCCAAGCGCGTCCAAGTTGAACGCACAAAGGGCTGCTAAATACATGCAGCTAAAGCTTGACGTCATAGCAAAGCCTGCGTCGTTGGTTTGCGGAGGAAGAAGCAGTGCATAGGTGTTATCCTGGCTGGCGGCTCGTCTAGCCAACGCGCCTTCTGCATTGCAGGTAATAACGAGATGCCGCACGTTTTCACCGCAGACCTTCTCGGCTGCGGCCACTGCGCCCACACTTTCTGGGGAATCCCCGCTTCGAGCAAAGCTCACAAGAAGAGTTGGCCTGTCATGTGAAAGATAGCGAGCAGGCGCGAGAACGATATCGGTAGTCGCACAGCTGCGCGCTCTAAAATCAAGACCGGGAGAAATAGCAGGCAAAAGTGCATTTCCTACAAACTCACTAGTACCTGCGCCAGTCAACACCACATTAAAATCTGGTTGAGACAAAACGGTTTGCATAAAATCATTAAGCTCGCCATTTTGTTCGCTAACAATGCGATACGTCTGTTGCCACGTTGCGGGCTGCTGACAAATTTCACGAGCAGTCGCGCGCGCACCAAGCTCAATAAGATGTTCTCTAGGAATTCCAAGTTTCGTCATGGCTTCTCCTTAAGGTTTTATAGCGTTGTTTTTATAGCTTTATTGTAGCGGTTTTTTACTTCACATAGAGCGAATAGGTTTCTCGGGTGGCTAAAAAAGAAAGCTGCTATTTGTCTACGAGCCCTTTGCGCACACGGTCTTTTCTGCGCTCTATCTCACTCAAAATGCGCTTGCGCATACGAATGCTTTTGGGCGTCACTTCCACAAGTTCATCATCCGCAATGTATTCAAGCGCTTCTTCTAACGTGAACGTTTTGGGTGGCGTAAGCTGTACGGCAATGTCGGCCGTAGCAGAACGTTGGTTCCCCAAATTTTTTGTTTTTGCAACGTTTACCACCATGTCTCCGGGTTTTGAACGCTCGCCCACAAGCATTCCTTCGTAACACTCGTCGCCTGGTCCCACAAACAGAGCCCCTCGCTCCTGAAGTGTGCCAAGTGCATACGCCACGGCTTTATCGGTAGCCATAGAAATCATCGCACCGTTATTTCGCTTTTCAATTTCCCCAGCATACGGGCCGTATTCTAAAAACGTATGATAAAAAACACCCTCACCGTGCGTCACGTTTAAAATACGGTTTTTAAGCCCCATAATTCCACGAGTAGGGATAGCAAATTCAAGATGTGTCAACGTCTCGCCTGCACTCATCGACGTAAGCGAACCGCCAGCTTCACCAAACACTTCAATTACTTTTCCGCTCATATCGTTAGGGCATTCCACCACAGCCTGTTCGATTGGCTCCATTTTATGTCCGGACGCATCTTCCTTAAACAGAACCCGTGGTCTTCCCACCTGAAACTCAAATCCTTCACGACGCATCTCTTCCATAAGGACACTTAAATGCAATATACCGCGCCCCGACACTTCTACGCCGCTTTTATCGGAAAGCTCTGAAATTGCCATCGTAACATTATTTTCGCCCTCACGAAGCAAACGCTCTTTGAGCTGGCGAGCCCCTACAATATCCCCCTCACGCCCCACCAAAGGTGAGGTAGATGCCTCAAAAACAACGCTTAATGTGGGAGGGTCAATCTCAAGCGGGTCAAGCGTAACAATGTGGGCGGGGTCGGTATAGACGTCTCCAATATCCGTATCATCAATTCCCACAACAGCAGCAATATCTCCTGCACTCACTTCATCACACTCTTTGCGCCCCAAATAATCAAAGGTAAAGAGCTGTTTGACTTCTGCTTCACGCTGCTCTCCGCTGTTTTTTACCACGCACACCTTTTCTTTTACATGAATGGTCCCCGAGAAAACCCGTCCAATCCCAATGCGGCCCACATAGCTGGAATGGTCCACGCTTACTACCTGGAGTGCCAAAGGACCAGCTGTATCACCTTCTGGGGCAGGCAACTCGTCAATTATCATATCAAGCAGCACAAACATGTCTTTTCCCGGCTGCTCAGGATCAAGCATAGTGTAGCCTTCTACCGCACTTGCATACACCACGTGTTCAAGTGCAAACTCAAGTTGCTCATCGGTTGCTCCAAGCTCAAGCATCAAATCAAGCACATCGTTGACAACCTGAGCAGGTCTTGCTCCCGCACGGTCAATTTTGTTCACCACAACCATGATACAAAGTCCAGCATCTATAGCATGTCTTAACACAAATCGCGTCTGAGGCATGGGTCCTTCATAGGCGTCCACGAGCAAAAGAGCCGAGTCCGCCATCTTTAAAACACGCTCAACCTCTCCACCAAAATCAGCATGACCTGGCGTGTCAATAACGTTAATTTTGACCCCTTTATAGGTAATAGAAATGTTTTTAGCCAAAATGGTGATTCCGCGCTCTCGTTCTTGATCATTAGAATCAAGCACGCGTTTTTCAACTT
>CANBCO010000013.1 GCA_947367165.1 uncultured Coriobacteriaceae bacterium | reverse complement strand
GTGAAGCAATCGATGTTGGGGGCGAAGAGGCGCTTAATGAAGACATGCTAGATGAATAAGGCAAGAAGTTGGGTAAAAAAACAAGAAAGAGCAGAGGAGGCGAGAAAGATGGCACGGTTACGAGTTGAGATTGCAACGGTTGTTGTTTCAAACGGGCCGCTTCCTTCCCTCCTTATTTTGCGACCCAAAAATAAGGAGCGCGCAACCGAGGCACTACCTATTCGCATAGGAACTACAGAGGCTATTGGCCTTGCCATGGGAGTTGATTTTCAAAAATCATCACGTCCTATGACGCATGATTTATTGCGAAATACCATTAGCTCTCTAGGGGCTATGGTAAAAAACATTGAGATTACTGATGTAATAGGAACGACTTTTTTTGCCAAAATTTCTCTCATGACAGAAAACGGACGCCATATCGGGCTCGATGCACGTCCAAGTGATGCCATTTCTTTAGCACTTAGGGCAAAAGCTCCGCTTTTTGTGGATGAAAGGGTTATGAATATCGCTGGTTATCCTGATTTTGAGACGGCAAAACGCGAGGCACAAAAAGAAAATGTAGCTGAGTTTGATAAGTTTGTAGAAAATATTTCTCCTAGTGACTTTAGCGAGTAGAAACAAAATTGGCACAACATAGTAAAACTCCAGAAAGAACATAGTGTATTCTCGTCACTAGGGGCACTAATTTTTCATTTGCAGAAGTGAGACAATATGTGGTATGATTAGCAGTCGCGGGCCCATAGCTCAGCTGGTTAGAGCGTCCGGCTGATAACCGGGAGGTCACAAGTTCAAGTCTTGTTGGGCCCACCATTTTTGTTTGTGGGGACGTAGCTCAGCTGGGAGAGCGCGGGCTTTGCAAGCCTGAGGTCGTGGGTTCGATCCCCATCGTCTCCACCATTACTTTTGCAATTCATCCTTTACAATAGCACGCGCCCAAGCAAGCTCTTTATCGCGCAAAGGCGGCACTCCAGCCAGCCTATATGACATCCCTAATTTCTTATATTTTTTCTCTCCAAGTGCATGATAGCCAAGGAGCTCAACGGCTTGCGTATTAGAAAAACGTTTCGCTATCCGAGAAACCCCACACAATTCTTCCTCGCTATTAGTTATGCCTGGAACAACTACATGCCTAATCACCATAGGGATGTTATGAAGCTCTAACCACCTTGCAAAGGCAAGCGTTGGCGCAAGCTCAGCACCCGTAAGAGAACTGTATTCATGAGGACTTGTGTGTTTTATGTCTAAAAGTACCAAATCAAGCACGCCAGCAAGACGCTCATAGCGCCCTGCCTCAAGAGTACAAAAGGGAGCACCAGAAGTGTCAAGGCAGGTATGGATGCCTTCTTTGTGTGCAAGCTCAAAAAGATCACATAAAAAATCTAGCTGCAATAAGGGTTCGCCGCCGCTTGCAGTAATCCCTCCGTGTGCATAATAGTTTCGATTTCGTAAAAAACGTTCCAAGACGTCTGCCGGGTGGGTTTCTCGGCCTGCCTTACAAGACCAAGTATCGGGATTATGGCAGTAAGCACAGCGAAGCAAGCATCCTTGAAAAAAGACGACCATGCGAACGCCCGGACCGTCGGTAGTACCAAACGATTCAATAGAGTGAATGCGCCCGGCAGGCATATAAGCTACATGCTTTCGTGAAAAGTGCGAGAAATAATCTCATCTTGCTGCTCTTTTGTAAGCTTATGAAAATTAACAGCATACCCAGAAATTCTTACTGTGAGCTGAGGATATTTCTCGGGATGTTTTTGAGCTTCGAGTAACCGTTCTTGATTAAATACGTTAACGTTTAGATGATGCCCACCTTGAGACATGTAACCATCTAATAATGAAACTAAATTGTTAACCTGAGATTTCTTGGCATTCATAACAAGGCTCCTTTATTCGCTACATCCACACTCAAAAGCAACAATAAGACCGTCCTCTTTTCCCAAAGCCGAAGGCACAATAGAAAACGTGTTAGAAATGCCGTCTTTAGCTTCATTAAAAGGCAGCTTAGAAACGCTAGCTAAACTCGCAATCGCGCCGCACTTATCGCGCTTATGCATGGGGTTCGCGCCTGGAGCAAACGGCTCACCAGCAGCTCTTCCGTCGGGAGTAGCACCTGTATTTTTTCCATACACTACGTTTGAAGTAATGGTCAAAATTGAAGTGGTAGGGATTGAATTTCTATACGTGTGGTTTTGTTTAATATAACCCATAAACTCCGAGACAACTTCTCTTGCTAGTGTATCAACGCGATCGTCGTCATTTCCGTAAGCTGGGTATTCGCCATCAATAATGTAATCCGTAACTATGCCAGCCTCGTTTCTAATGCAGCTTACGCGGGCATATTTAATCGCAGAAAGTGAATCAGCTACAACCGATAAACCCGCAATTCCTGTAGCAAACCATCGTGTAACATTTTTGTCGTGAAGTGCCATTTGAAGCCGCTCATAGCTGTATTTATCGTGCATATAATGCATGATATTTAACATGTTGACATAAACGCCTGCAAGCCAGCGCATCATATCGCTAAATTTGCCTCGCACGTCATCGTAGTTTAGCACGTCTCCCAAAACAGCACGAAACTTTGGACCAATTTGCTTGCCACTTACCTCATCAACTCCCCCATTGATGGCATACAACAGGCATTTGGCAAGGTTTGCTCGGGCACCAAAAAACTGCATTTCTTTTCCCACTTTCATGGAAGAGACGCAGCACGCAATAGCATAGTCATCGCCGTGAGCGGCGCGCATTATGTCATCGTTTTCATATTGAATTGAGGAAGTTTCAATGCTTATTTGTGCACAGAATTCTTTGAAGTTTTGTGGCAAAAGTGGTGACCATAGTACGGTAAAGTTGGGCTCAGGTGCGGTACCTAGATTGCGTAACGTTTGTAAGTATCTAAAACTCATTTTAGTTACAAGTGCTCGCCCATCTATTCCCATGCCGGCTATGCTTTCGGTTACCCAGGTGGGATCACCCGAGAAAAGCATGTTATATTCGGGCGTGCGAGCAAACTTTACCATGCGCAGCTTCATAATAAAGTGATCTACCAGTTCTTGCGCGTCTTGCTCAGTAATGATACCGTTTGCAAGGTCACGCTCGGCATAGATATCTAAAAATGTAGAAGTACGTCCCAAACTCATAGCGGCACCGTTTTGCTCTTTTACAGCGGCAAGATAGCCAAAGTACAGCCACTGAATTGCTTCTTGTAAGGTAGAGGCAGGCCGAGAAATGTCAAAGCCATATCCCGCCGCCATTTCTTTAAGCTCGCCAAGCGCTCTAATTTGCTCAGACAACTCTTCGCGCAAGCGTGTGACGTGACCATACATAACACCAGGCGTATTTTCTTTTTGCTTTTCTTTGTCTTCAATGAGGCGGTCAACACCATATAGCGCAACGCGCCTATAGTCACCAATTATTCTACCCCGCCCATACGCATCTGGAAGACCGGTAATAATATGCGAAGACCGGCATCTGCGCATCTCGGGGGTGTAAACGTCAAAAACGCCTTGGTTGTGCGTTTTTCTGTGCGTGGTAAAAAACTCAACAATGTCTGAATCGAGTTTGTAGCCGTTATCGTGTGCTGCACGCTCGGCCATTCTAATGCCACCGTAAGGCTGCAGGGAGCGTTTTAAGGGTTTATCGGTTTGAAAACCTACAATTTTTTCTTTTGCACGGTCAAGATAGGCAGGCTCATGCGAAGTAATGGTTGAGACAATGCGTGTATCCATGTCAAGAACGCCGCCAGCTTGACTTTCTTGTTCAAACAAAGACGTGGCTTCGTCCCAAAGAGCTTGTGTGTTTGCAGTTGGCCCTGTTAAAAAAGCAGCGTCTCCGGTATACGGATGGTAGTTCGCCTGGATAAAGGCGCGAACGTCGATTTCGTTTTCCCAGCTACCGGCCGAGAAACCCCACCATTCTTTACGCACAGCTCACCTCTTTTTCGCAGTGTTTTTAGTGGTTAAAAGTATGCCATAGTCGCGTCTTTTTTTCCTGCAGAAATTGCGGCCGAACGTCTACAAGTCTCGCCAGCCTTCAATCGGGCGTAATAGGCCTGCACTTTTTTGGCTTTTTGCTCTTACAACATATCAGCCCGCGCAAACAAAAAATACGATAAGATAAACACCTACAAAAAAGGAGAAACACATGACATACATTGCCGGCATTGGGGGAGCTAACGTCGATATTCATAGTCGAGGAACAGGCGGCGCCTTTAGGCTTCGCGATTCCAACTTGGGCGAAGTGCACCTTACGCCAGGCGGGGTTGTGCGAAACATGCTCCAGGTAGTGAGCATGCTTGGAATGGATACCGAGCTCTGTTCTGCCGTTGCAGACGACGCCTTTGGAAACATGCTTCAAAATAATTTTCGCGAGTTTGAGATAGGAACGCGCGCGTTGGAGGTTTTCTCGGGCGAAGAGGAAGCGACCGCTACTTATTTAAGCGTGCTTGATGAAACGGGCGACATGATGGCGGCGGTGTGCGACGGCAGAATCTACGACAACCTGGATAAAGCGTATGTTGAAAAACATCTTGATTTGCTTAACGGTGCAGAAATTGTTTTGTTAGATGCTAACGTGAGTTTAAGTGGACTCAATACGCTCGCCGAGAAATGCACCCGTCCTATCTACATGGACCCTGTGGCAACGGACCTTGGTGAGCGCATCAGGCCATTCTTGCAGATGTGCGACACGGTAAAGCCAAATTTGCAAGAGCTGGAGGCACTGACTTCTATCACTATAAAATCTCAGGCAGACATGGACGAAGCTTGTTCGCTTATGTTGGAGTCGGGTGTGCGCTGTGTGTGGGTTTCTATGGGGGAGCGGGGGCTTTATTATGCAAATGCCAACGGCACGCGTCTTCGCGGACGTTGTCACGATTTTGATTCATGCGTGAACGCAACAGGCGCAGGGGACGCCACTATGGCCACGATTGCTTGGTGTGACGCGCAGGGTTTTGAACCGCAAAAAACCATGGAGTACGCGCTTGCTGCTGGCATGTTAGCGGTAAGTTCAGACTTTACAGTAAACCCAGAAACGAGTGTAGAGGCGCTCAAAACGTACATAAAGGAGTATGTAAAATGAAAGATGAATTGCGTAACTACTTAGATATAACCCCCGAGGTTGCAGAGGCCGTAGAAAAAGGGCGTCCAGTTGTGGCACTCGAGTCAACCATTCTTTCGCACGGTATGCCCTACCCTCAAAACTTGGAGTTTGCAAAACGCGTTGAAGAAGTAATTCGCGAGCGTGGTGCAGTGCCTTGTACAATGGCGGTTATAAACGGCCGCATGAAAGCGGGTTTAAGCGAGGAAGACCTGGTGCTCCTTTGCAAAAATGAAGGCGGCAAGATTGGTAAGCTTTCACGCCGCGACCTTCCCATTGCGCTTGCTACGGGTGCTACTGGTGCCACCACGGTTACTACGACCATGATTTTGGCTCACTATGCCGGCGTTCGCTTCTTTGCCACAGGAGGCATTGGCGGTGTTCACCGAGGAGCAGAAACGTCTTTTGATATCTCAGCCGATCTTCAGGAGCTCGCACACACGCCAGTTTGCGTCATATGTGCGGGGGCAAAAATGATTTTGGATATTGGTCTTACCTTGGAATACTTAGAAACCATGGGTGTTCCTGTAGTTGGAATGGGATGCGAGCAGTTTCCCAGCTTTTATTGTAGACAGTCTGGCTTTGGTGTAGATTATGTCGCCGAGAAACCCAGCGACGTAGCTCGCTTGGCACAAGTAAAATGGGGCATCAACTTAGGCGGAGGCATCTTGGTAGGAAATCCTGTTCCAGAAGAATACGCCCTTGACTTTGATTACATGAGCGGAGTGATTGACGAGGCCCTTGCTGCGGCAAAAGCTGCAGGAGTAAAAGGAAAAGACACAACTCCGTTTTTGCTAGCAAAAGTGGTGGAGCTAACTGGAGGAGATTCTCTTGCCACTAATATTGAGCTTGCGCTCAATAACGCCCGATGCGCTGCAGAAATTGCGGTGGCGTACGCAAAAGAGGATTGTCAGTAAAGAGAGGCACGCGCAAAAACGATACAGGAGACACGATGAAAAACAAAACGCGTCTGGGTGGAAGTAAGGCTATTTTGGCAACTTTGCTTTGCGCAAGTTTTCTGCTTGCACTCCCAGGCACAATACACGCAAATTCTGTAAACAACAATCAAGAGGTGACCTGTACCTTTCACGGCCAAGGCGGCACATTTGCAAATGGAGAGGGAGACGTGGTGCTCAAAGGGCATCCCGGGGAGCATATCGACATTCCCCAAGACCCTCGCTATTTTATGCATACATTTGCACGTTGGACAAGCGATCCGCATATTCCGCGACCTGCTATTGTGCTCGAAACGTTTCCAGATTACGACCTCAACTACTACGCCGCCTATAATGATGCGCCTTACGGCTGGGACTATGCAGGGGGAACCTATACTTACATTTGGTACCGCTTTGCAGACGGTTATGGTGGTTATCTTGACGATGGTTGGTATTGGCTAGAAAACTCTACTCTTCCTGCAGGAGATCCTATCGAGCCTGGTTGGAGCTGGTACTATTTCTATCCCGGAAATGCTGCTCACGATGGTGGCGTTGTCGCGCAATATCAATGGGTTGAAACCGACGGTAAGTATTACTGGGTGTGGGCGCGCGGGAACCTGGATATGACTCCTGGCTGGCTTTGGCTGGAGCTTAATTGGGACGGGGGATATTGGTACTACATTACCAATTCTTATGCGCGTGCAGACAACAGTTGGATCTGGGATGAAAACACGCTCGCTTGGTATTACTGTAATCAAGAAGGCAAAATGGTTCGAGACGCTTGGGTTGAGACAGAAAACGGCTGGACGTATCTGGACAGCGAAGGCAAAATGCTTAAAGACGGCTGGTTTTGGCTTGACAATGCCTGGCATTATTTTTCAAACAGCGGCATCGATTCGCGTGGGTGGAATTGGATTGACACTGCCTGGTACTACCTAGGAGACAACGGTGCCATGTATGCTAACGGCTGGCACTGGGTTGAAACCGCCTGGTATTACTTTGGCTTCTCTGGTGACATGTGGCACGATGGTTGGTATTGGATTGACACGGCATGGTATTATCTCGCCCCAAGTGGTTCTATGTATGCAAACGGCTGGCACTGGGTTGACACCGCCTGGTACTACTTTGGTTTTTCAGGAGACATGGTTCATAACAGATGGCTTTGGGATGCCGATAAGTGCTACTACCTCTACGACAACGGAATAATGGCAAAAAACTGCTGGATTGGCGAGTGGTGGGTTGGTTCTGACGGAGCTTGGGTCTAGGTTCTTACGCCTCCGAGAAACCCACCTTATGCTATGTGGCATGCTATAATAAAAGAGCCCAAAAAAACGAGCGAAAGGAGCTTTATGAGTGCAAAAAAGAGATTTCAAGAAAAACTGCTAGGAGTTGGCGTTTTTGTGGCGTTTTTAGCCACAAGTGCATTTTTGTGACTAGGGGGGGGGTTCAAGGAGGTTTTAGCCGTTCCTAATACAGGAACGTATACGTGGAGTTCCGATGGCAAAACACTTACGGTTGGTGCGGATGCAACGGCGCAAGAGCTTAAAAACCAGCTGTACACACACGGCAACCAAGTAGAAGAGGTAGGGTTCGTTAGCGGATCAACTCTTTTGCTTGATACGTATAGCTGCTTTGCGGATTGCCTAAACTTAAAATCTGTGGATTTTTCAAATGCTACGGTTTCTTGTCCTGCTACAGGCACGCCCACTCTTGAGGGCTTCTTTTTACATTGTCGAAGTCTAGAAACGGTCGCATTTGGTACTAATTTTAATACGCAAGGGGTTTTGAGCTTAGCAAGCATGTTTGCAGGTTGCGAAAACTTATCTTCGCTTTCATTTCCCGCATCGTTTACAACGTCAAGTGTGATATCCATGTCTTTTACGTTTACAGAG
>CANBCO010000012.1 GCA_947367165.1 uncultured Coriobacteriaceae bacterium | reverse complement strand
ACACTATGTAGCCTTCCTTTTATGCGCCGCTTTTTACACTTCTACATTCCAAAGACCGTGAATGGTACAGTATTCGTAGATTGCTTTAAGCTTGTCATCGTCGCTTATAACAAAAGTTGCAACGGGGTCTTCTCCAGGATGTAAGTATTTTCGCTGCATTCCTTGCTCTGTCTCGAGCTCTATCCATCCGATATGATGCTCGTCTAACATGGGGTGTTTCTCGGATCCAATCTGTACCGTAACGACGTTGCCATCAATGGTATAAACAGGAACGTGTTTTTCTGTAGCAGCATCAACTGAATCGGCCACGAGCTCTTCCATAGGCTCACCGCAACATACTGGAACGACACCGCTATCATCTACCATTTCAACGATGTTTCCGCAAATGTTACACCGGTAATACTTAGGTTTCATAGTTTCTCCTTTGTTTCGCTACTGTGTACTTACCCATCTTGTGGTGGGTTTGCTTGTAACATGATCAGGAGTTTCATGACTAAAAACGTCACCGGCGGCCAAATCTTCTGCTCTTGCTGATACCATTTTAGTTAGCATAGGGTCAATTGTAACAGGGAAGAAGCCACGAGATTCGCGTTCAACATTAACAAGACGAAGCGTTTCTTGTTCTCTTGCTTCGTCTGTCCAATAGACACCTCTATAAGTTAGATAACGTCCATCTATAAAACAATCACTTGCAGTCTGTCCGTTGTCATAAAAGTAATATTGTTTGCCATCAATTTCTTGCCAACCAGTGCGAATTGCATCATTTTCTCCAAGGTAATAGAAATGTTGAGTAAGAATGAAATGGGAGAGTCTTAAAAAACAGCTAAGAAATATGTATTGAAAATGTGGTATAATGTATATACACTGATAAAAAGGAGTCACAATGAACAAATCAGCAACAATTAGCATGCGTGTTAATCCCGAGGTAAAAGCAAAAGCCGAGTCTGTCTTTGCAGATTTTGGCCTATCCCTATCTGAGGCAATTAATGTCTTTTTGCATAAAGCCATTATGGAAGCCGGTATGCCCTTTGAGATGAAACAGCCTCGCTATAATGCAGAGACCGAGGCGGCAATGGAAGAAGCTCGTGGCATTATGAATGGCACCATCAAGGCAAAAGCCTTTGATAGTGTTGAAGATTTTATCCAATATTTAAATGAGGAATAAAGATGATTCTTGATTCAACTTCACGCTTTAAAAAAGATTACAAACGTTTAAAAAAGCGAGGCTATGATCTTGCAAAGCTTCATCGATTATTTTGCCTATTAGCGGAGGGAAAGAAGTTACCTAGGAAATATAAAAACCACCTCCTGAAAGGAGAGTATGAAGGATTTTGGGAATGTCACATAGAGCCAGATTGGTTGCTCATTTACACCATAAGTGATGATCAACTAATACTGACTGCCATGCGAACTGGAACTCATTCAGACCTATTTAACTAATACTGCTGATAGCATCTTTATTTGTTTACTATTTTGAGAAAGCGCCCTTCTTTATCCAAGAAGAGCGCTTTAGCAGTATATCTATGATTACATGCCTAGTTTGACTGACTGTTTGTTGCTTTTTTCTTCTTTTTTGTTACGAGCTTGTAGCACACAAAAGTTACGACTGCTCCAAACACAAAGCCGCCAGCAGCATAGAGAACCATGTTCAGTGTTGTTTTGTCCTGCTCAACTTGCTCAGGTGTTTTGTCAAAGTCAATGTCAGCATAGCTTTCATCAGAGGTGTCGTGAGAAACGGGGGTGGTGACTTTTTCGATAAGCTCAGTCATCCCTTTTGTAAATAGCTCATCTGCCACACTAAACGTCTCATTTGCGGTATCGTTTGCGAGTTTAGAAGCCATTTGAGGAGACTTATTGGCTTTTACATATTGCTCATAGCGAGTTTGTGCGTCGTTAATTATTTTTTCTTGAAGCGGATAGAATGCGTCTTTCACCTCTTTTCCAAAGCCATCTCGGTCCTCTGAACCCAACGCATATAAACGACGAAACTTAAAATACGCCATATCAGGATTACAGTTTGCATCATCAATAGTAAAGGCGTCTTCTAGATAGTAGGTATTGGAATAAAACGGCAAAAAGACGCTCATTTCTGGACTTGCGAGTGCTGCCCAGAGGGTAGGTGCGGTCTCTGGAGGATACTGGATAATATGAGCTTCGGCGGTATTGCCAATTCCTACTGCGCGAACTTCAGGATGCACATTGGCGTTGTATTTTAAATCCTCATAACGATATCCCAAAAAGCTCATTGCATCATGAAGTGAAATCTTTTGGTCGGGTTTCATAAAGAGGTCATAAGAGGTATTCACGTCATAGTCTCCCACTTGGGAGGGTGAAAATCTATTGCGTCCTGCCCAAACTCTAATTTGCGAGTAATCACGCTTGGGTCCAGCATAGGTTTCAACGCAGTTAATTTCGCCGTGTTCTTCAACAAAAAAATTGTGGTCTTGAGCAAACGATACCAAGTTGGGTGATGTTATGACGTTTTGAGTATCGTTCACATCAATAGTGCCGATTAACGCATCATTTCCCACTACTGCGTAGCAATCATCAGGAACGCGAACAGCAGCCCATTGATGTCCTGTATACATCTCCATCCACCACATTTCTTGCTGGTCAGATAGTACTACGGCATCAGCTTCTGCCATACCATATTTCTCAATGAGCTGACCCAACCATTCAACTCCCTGGCGCGCAGACGTTGCATAAGGCATAACCAGATTTGGAATAACGCTTTCTTCAATACCGTTATCTGTATTAAAAGGATCGGAAGCCAACGCTTTATCGCCTCCATAAATGGACTCGGTCGCTGTCATGCCAACTTGCATTTCGTTAAGGGCACCTTCGCCCCATTCGCCATTGTTGTAGGCAGAAACTGAAGGCACAGTCATATACTGCATGCCCTTTCCAGGCAGTTCAAAATCATAGTTTGTATAGACATCGTGGTAGGTAAAGGTGTCGCCATAATCAAACGCAGGATTATTTTTTACTGTGGTTACATCACCTGCAGTACTGCCATCAGTCCTGCCAAAAAAGTAGCTTCCATCAGCACTTGCGTCCTTGCCCACAATAATGGTGGTACAACTCTTGTCGCCATCTTGTGGTATGGAAGATGTTTTTGTTTGAGCTTTTGCAATATGACCAAAGGCAACAAGCGAACAAAGCGAACAAAAAACAATCAACAAACTTACTTTATACAAACTGCGGTGCATAAGGTGCTCCTTTTTGTGCATATCTATCAGGTGCAATTGTGGCTTTTTTTAAGAATAGTCCTTTTTTGAAAATAGAATGCGACAACATAAAAAAACACATTTGCGGCTGCCATCATTTTAAAACCCCTTGCTGTTCATTCACACTGCAACAAAGTTGCACTAGACGTGATAACTATTCTTATAAGCTGGTAAACACCTCACCCACTTTTGCAGTAATGCAAAGGTCTGCTTGGGTGTCTGCATAGGTAGGACTTAAGTTTATTAGGCTAACGTGTCTCCCTGGAATGCTTGGATCAGGCCTGCAGCTGGATAGACAACAAGAGACGTTCCTGAAACAATGAGAAGGCTTGCCTGTGAAACAGCTTCAATTGTTTGGCCCAACACGTTTGAAGCTACCATAGTATCGTGCTTATCGTCCTTTTATGCTGCTATTTGTCTTAGGAGCTTATATGGTGTGTAACAGGACAGCAAAAGGGTTTCTCGGGAGTTTTATAATGAAGAAAAAATCCAATGCCTGCTAGGGTTAAGGCAGCCCCTAAGCCAGTATAAAAAAAGGCAATAAACCAGGTAGGCACCAGCTGAAACGCCCTGAGACTAATTCCAGCTGTCATCATCACCGCCATGATAATATAGCTTTGGATATCAAAAAATTTAAGCATGTGGGTACGTGTTTCGCCATATCCTTGGACTCGGCGCGTATGTTTTGCAACAAGCCGAGAAAACAAAGCGTGAAAAAGGATGAAAATGATAAGGCAGCCTAGAAGAAGAAGCCAAAGAGGGGCGGTTGTTTCAAAAAAAGCAAGGATGCCAAGGCGCAAAATGTTAACGCCTGCAATTGCCCACACAACAGCTGCGATAAGCAGAAGTGTTTTTGGATGTACATGAAATGTTTTGTGCGTAGTCATAAGTTCTACTTTAGCAAAAAGTCGGGGTATTTGCAGCTTTCCGCCTAAAACCTTTAAGTGAGTTTTAAGGTTTGCTTTGGCTCCTTTTCAGCTTTGCTTGCAAAAATGTTGGGTGTAAGCAAAACGAGACAAGGAGCAATATGAAAGAAACAACAAAAGAGGTATTAAAAAAAGCCCCTCTGTACTGCATCGTTCCTGTGCTTGCACTTGTGATGGTTCACTATGTCACCTACGACCTAGCGATGATTTTGGTGCCAGCAGAAACGGAGGCCTATACGCTAAACACCATTATTGATGAGCTGTGGCCATTTCAGCCCATCTGAATCTTTGTTTATTTGGGCGATTACATCTTCAACTTTATTCTTTACTTTTTAATGGGCTTTGGCACCAAGAAGAATAAAGATCTTGGGTTCGATACGAGCTATAGCCTTCATAGGCATAGCTTGTATCGATTCCGCGCATAAGAAGCGTTTGGTTGGTGGTGTCAGCAGAGCAAACTACTACGTCGCCGTTGTTCCTAGGGTGGTGATGACGGCAACGAGAGCTGTTACAACCCCAACTAAGGATTCTCCGCCCAAAATACCTGAAGCAGCTGCAACGTAGGTGTTCTCTTTGTTTGCGCGCAGATTGCCAGGCACTTGTTGGGCGCGATTTTGTTTTTGGAGTACAAGGTGGATGAGCGAACCTAGAAAAGCAGCAGCACTTATGTAAAACGGAAGATAGACACCTAAACCCAGGGTCATGACGGGCAATTTAGAGAGGGCCAAAGCAAATCCAATGCCAATTCCTGCAAGAAAAACAGGCATCACAGGGATACCGCCTGCCATTGTTGCTACAACTGAAGCTTGCGCAGCAACAAAAAACGACTCAGGACCAAAGGCGTTTGCGCCATAGGCCTTAAACAAAGCAAAAAGCATAAAAGAGGCCACAAAAGCTCCAATTAATCCCCCTATAACCATTCCTATGTATTGGTCACGAGGGTCAGTATTAAGCTCATCACCTGCTTTTAAGTCGTTCATCACGTCTCCCACCATTCCGCAGGAAACCGCCACAATTGCAGCTCCTAGGAATAGCGTTACAAGCGAAAGGTCGTGAAAAAAGAGTTGAACAAGCAAAAGGATAAGAACACCAAAAATCTCCATTGGATTTACGCCGGAGGTTCCTGTTAGCCATGCAGAGATGTAGCCACAAAACCATGCGCTTAAGATGACGAGAAAAGAAGCCAGTAATGGAAGTTTAAGCACTATACACATAACGGCAGCGACTACAGCCATTATGAATGCTCCCCATTTAAAAGACATTTGAAGCGCACCTGGATCTTTTGTGGTGTTTGTATCTTTTGCGTGAGTAGAAGGGTTGGGTTTCTCGGGTGCATTGTGAGCGCGCAATCGCTTAATAACTGCGGGAATTATATGTACCACAACAGCTCCCGCTCCCGTTCCCATCATGAGGCCAAGTCCCAAGCTGGTTTGCCATCCGCTTATAGCTTCTACACTTATGATGTTGGCAGCTGGCAGGATAATGCCAATACCCACAAGTGAAAGTACGGCTCCCAAAAACCACACGGCAGCAGGTATGGTTCCAATAATAAAGCCCACAGCAGCCATCATGGGAGAATTCATAATGCCCAAGGTCACTCCAGGAGCAACAGTGCCTGTACTCCACACAGCTGGCATAATCCCAAGGTTATCGCGCAAAAGTGCAAACGCGCCGCTTGCCCCCATGGCTCCAAAGAGCACCTTTGCATCTTTACCACCAGTTTTATTTGTGGCAAGAAGCGTTTGGGCTGCAGTGGTCCCAATAGGGTAGGCGAGGTGCTTTTCTCGGATAAAAAGGGGTTGTAAGGTTGCAGAAATTACAAGACCTACGGCAGTTCCGCAAAGTGCGGCAAAAAGAATCTGAAAAAAAGAAAGCTCGCCTAAGCCCTGGGTATGAGCTCCTAATATCCAAAGGCCAGGAAGCGTGAAGGCTAGGCCGCCTGCAACCATAGCACCAGCACTCATTGCTGCGTGACAGACGTTTGCTTCGTGTAGATTTTTGCTTTTGCAAAATCGCAAAAAGGCAACCGAAACAAGCGCTGCAAAAACGATAGGCCAAGGAAGCGCACCCATTTTAAGTGCAACAAAGAGCGAGCTTGCCGTGATTACAATAGAGCCAAGACCTCCAATAACTAGTGCGCGAGCCGTGAGTCCTTTAGCAGGGCGCGTCTTATGATCCGCAGGTTGATCCATGGTGTATTGAGCCTTTCAGGTAGTTATTGCAGGACGTTTTCATTATAAGCGTTTTTGAAAAGCGTGAGGCGTATAGTATGCTGCTATCTTGTTTGTTCTCGGGGAAAAATTGCAATTTTTGCACAGGAGCATACTCGCAGCTAGATTGCGTGTCATGCCGAGAAACCCCAGATCAGTCTACTTGTTTCTTCTTGGGGAAAAATTGCAATTTTTGCACAGTCGCATTTACGCAGCTAGATTGCGCGTCCTGCCGAGAAACCCCAGCTCAGACTACTTGTTTCATCTCGGTAAAAAATTGCAATTTTTGCATCGAACACAAAAAGAAGCACAAGTGCGCCTAAGACAGGGGGCAAAAAAGCGCACCGGCATACAAAAAGCAGCAAGCCCAGAAGGACTTGCTGCTTTTTTAAACGCTGTCGCTAGCAGAATGCGCCAGCGAAACCTTGCAATCTACACCCAGATGCCGCTTGCGTTTACCCAGTAACCATCAATCCAGGTATTGCGAGCCATGACGCCGGAGGCATAGCAGAAAAACCAACTATTCCAGGATGAATCCCAGACCCAGCCGCGGCACATGGTTCCGTCTGCCCAAAAGCCGTACCACTCGCCATCAATAAAATCCCAGACACCTTTTACCATGCGGCCATCGGCTCCACAGTAAAAGTAGTCAGAGTAGCCTGAGTCCCAAACCCAACCGGTACACATTGCACCGTTAGCCCAGAATCCATACCAGGCGTCTCCAATCCAAGCCCAGCAGTTAGACTCAATGATGCCGTTGTCTTTAAAGTAGTACCACGAGCCGTCTATAAAGCTCCATTCATTTGCGTTATAGGAGCCATCTTCATTTATATACTTCCAACCAGCATCAGTCCATATCCAACCAGGTGTGGGAGCATGAGATAGATATGTATGTACAGCTCCCAAGTGTTCGTTTTGCCAGGCTGCAAGAGATGGTTCAGGTTTAATCATTAAGCCCTCATATTCCGTTTTCCAATCGCCGTCGCCTAGACCCCAGTCATAATCAAAAGAGTCTGGTGCAGTAGGAACAGAAAAATTTGGACCCAGGGTTAAAGTGTCAATGCTAGCTCCATTAAACATATTGTAAGCTCCTGATTCGCCAGGTCTGCCTCCTGGAGGATAAATAGCTTTCAAGGCACTTGTGTCAAAATTTGATAAGTTCAAAGATAAGTCAGACCCTGCTTTTTGGAACATCGTACTCATGTCTGTTGTGTTCGATGTGTTGAACGAACTAAGATTCACAGTGGTTAATGATTTGCAATTACAGAACATGCCTTTCATAGATCTTATTTGTGAGGTATCAAAGCCTGACAAGTTGGCATCGCTAAGAGATGTACATCCCCAAAACATAAGCCCAAGGCCTCCTAAATCCGGGCCGTCGCACGAGAAAGAAACAGTTCCTAGTGTTTGGACAGTTTGTAGATTTTTGCAGTCAATGAATATATCGCACCATTCACCGAGAGTGGTTACCTTTACATCTCCATCAAAAATAACATGTAAGACATTATTTCGCCCTTGCTGTGAGATGAAATCATAAATTTCATAGGCGTTATATGTGCCAGAAATGGTAAGGGTACCATTATTGAAATCTAATCCGTTTGATTGAGCTTTAGCTAAAGGTGGTTTTGCAAGTAAGAAAAAAGAACTTACAAACAGGAGCAAAAACTCTCCAACTACAAAAAACTTACTGGGGGGGGGTAGTCCTCATTGGACTAATTCTAGCAGGCATATGG
>CANBCO010000011.1 GCA_947367165.1 uncultured Coriobacteriaceae bacterium | reverse complement strand
AGTTTGTCCTGTCCTTAGATCCCATAGACAGAAGCCGAGAAGGAATAACGCATATAAACATTGAGGCGTTTTTAAAGAATCCTAGCCTTGTGCTGGGAAACTAAGCTGAGCTGGGTGGGTTTCTCGGCCACGATACAGCGAAGCTCTTGCTTGAGAGGCGGCACTAGGACTGCTCAATTTCGCCTTCCTCCTTCACAATGTAAATGGGGCGTTTTTTAGTCTCAGTATAGGTGCGCGCTTGGTAGGCTCCCAAAACGCCAATTCCCAAAAGCTGAAGGCCTCCCACAAAAAGGACGGTGCACATAAGCGATGGCCAGCCGGCCACGGCGTCTCCAAAAATCGCAGCCCTAACCAACAGCACAATCATAAAAATGACGGCAATAAAGCTTAAAAAGATGCCGACTGCAGAAGAAATAGCCAGCGGCGTGGATGAAAACGACACAATGCCTTCAATCGCATATTTAAAAAGACTCCAAAAGCTAAAGCTCGTCTCACCTGCGATGCGGTCGGTGTGCTCGTATTCCAGCCAGTACGTTTTAAACCCAACCCAGCCAAAAATGCCTTTAGTAAAGCGATTTCTCTCTTGAAGTGAAAGGACGGCATCAACCATTTGCCTGCTCATAAGGCGAAAATCACGCGCGCCATCCACAATGTCGGCGTCACTTATGCGGTTAATAAGCTTATAGAACGCACGGGCAAAAAAGGAACGAATAGGCGGCTCACCTTTCCGAGAAACGCGCCGCATCGCCACAGAATCATATTGGCCAGAAAACAGAATGGAAAGCATCTCTCGCAAAAGTGCAGGAGGGTCTTGCAAATCGGCATCCATAGTGGTGACATAATCGCCAGTTGCTGCAGTAAGACCTGCATACATGCCGGCTTCTTTTCCAAAATTGCGCGAAAAAGAAAAGTAGCGAACTTGCGCGAGCACGGAAAGACCGCTTGTTTGGGGCGCAGTTTTTATAAGGTCTAACGTTGCATCTGTAGAGCCATCATTTATAAAGACCACTTCAAATGAGATATGAGGATACTTCTTGGAGATACCTTGAAAAGATGCAGTAAGCGCAGCGCAAAATGCATCTAAAGTCGCCGCCTCGTTGTAACAAGGTACAACAACAGAGAGCCTTTTTTTCTCGGTCTGTATATTTGACGCCTTTTCAATCTTTGTGTCTGTCACGTTTCCTGCCTTTTCTCGTTCTAGCATGCGCTCTGCACCTAATGTAACCGGGCTAAACGCCAAGGTCTACTAACGTTTATGTAACCTTGCAAGTTCCAGGCGTTTGTGCTTTTTTAGTATACTACAAGGCAAAACGTTAGAAAGGACAAGGTGTTAAAGCGCATAAAAAGCCTACGGTACGAGCTAAAACGCTCCTGGTCCATTATTCTTTTACTTGCGCTCACAGTTGCCTTGATGTCTCTGCCTTTGCTTTTTTCGCTTGAAAACTTAGACGATCTGGCGTTTCACCTCTCTCGTATTCAAAGCGTTGCCGAGAATATCCAATCTGGAAACGCAGGAAGCCCTTTCTATTGGTATCCCGCCATGGGATATGGGTATGCCGCGCCGCTTTGCTACCCTGATCTTTTTCTCTATCTGCCTGCTTTTTTAGTCTGTCTGGGCATGAAACTAACGTGGGCATATAAGACGTTTGTCCTGGTAGTGCAACTTGCAACGGTGCTTGTTGCCTACTTTTCTTTTAAGCGGATTTTTAATTCGCAAGCAATAAGTATCCTTGGAGCTCTCATGTGGGCTACAACTCCCGTGCGCCTCTTTGACGTCTACTTTAGAGCGGCAGTGGGAGAATACCTCGCCATGACGTTTTTTCCACGTATTGCGCTTGGAGTGTTTCTCATCTTTTCAAAGCAAAAAAGCGTGCGCTATGGCTGGATTGCCTTCTCAATTGGCGTAAGCTGCGTGGTCTATTCGCACGTTTTAAGTGTTGTCCTCCTTTTGTTCTCTGCTCCTTTTGTGGTGATAGCAGGGCTTTTTTACAACCACGATACACGCGTTTTAAAAGAAATAGCACTTTCTGCGTTGCTCATAGCACTTTTAACTGCTGCCTTTGTTGTTCCATTTCTTACGTTTTTAAGCAGTGAATCTCTTAAAGGAAGCGTCCCTTACGCAGAGGCTATCCACGACATTTCTCAAACAGGCCTCTCTCTTTCCCAGCTTAGCACCTGGACACCTACCCTCGATACGCAGCAATACAACTTCCAAACGCAGCCACCGCTTGGATGGAGCGTGCTTTTAGCCGCAGGCATAAGCGTGGTGCTTGCAATTTACAAACGTGATACAAAAAATGCGCGCTGGACGGTTTTGCTTTTGGCCACAGGCGCTCTATTTGCGTTGATTGCTACAGAGTACTGGCCATGGTTTCTCGGAAACGCGATACCAGAAGGCGTAGTGAACCCGCTGGGCATACTGGCGCAGGCTCAATTTTCCTCTCGCTTTCTTTCGCTTGCCTGCTTTTTTATTGTTCTTGCCGTTTGCACAGCACTTATAGCATGGAAGCCGCAAAAAACCGCAGCTAAAACTGGCGTTTTGCTTGCACTTGGGTTTATATGCGTTCTGGAGACCGCAGCTAGTATGCCTCTCTACCTTAAAACGCAAGATCTCTTTCAAGCAAGCGGACAAACCAAATACAGCTATCCTCTCCCAGCCACGGAGTGCAAAACACCTCAAGACGTGCGTGACTCCTGGAACGCCATAATGGGGGCCGAATACGTAAGCGGCTCTGTCTATGCACCAGAAGAACTTGACGGCCACATTGCAACAACCAAAAGCGCCTCTGCTTCCTCTTTTACCCGAGAAACCCCCACCACCTTCTCCGTATACGTTGACGGAGGAGACGCAGGCGGCACGGTAAGTTTGCCCATGTTGTATTACAAACGCTACCAGATTGTGAGCGCAGACACCCCTGGCGTAGAGCTTAAGAAAGACGAGAGCAACGTGGATATGGAGCTCATAGTGCCTGCAAACGTAGAGGGTGTAGTGCACATTGCATTTGTTCAGCCCGTACTTTGGAGCGTAGCTCGCTGGATCAGTTTCCTTACGCTCGCAGTACTTGTCGCTTGGGGGATCCACGCGTCCAAACAACGTGCCAGTCGCAAACGTATTGTTGCCCCTCAAGTTCAAAACTAACTGGTACAATCCTGCCTTTAACGCTTCCTAAATGATAAATCCCACATTGCAGCAGGTAGAAGTTTCGTTTTAAGAGTTTTTAACTATCTTGATTTGTAATAATGTGCTAATAAGATATTGCACTTTTTGTCCTATAACCCTAAAAATGTGGGGATTAAGTAAGAGTCAAAGTCCCAGGCTACTTTAGCCCTGGCAGTTTATTTGTTACTCCAAAACATCGTTTTTTTCTTTCGTACAAAAATTCTCCCACAAGGCCAACTACCCCAAGAGCTGTTAAGCACCTGCCTTTCAGCAATCCGGGAGTGGTATAAATCAATACAACAGAATTTATCCCTTCCTCCACCGGAATGGAATAAAAACAATCAAAAACTTGTTGAGGCGTAATCTCTTTATTGTTCACATATATTTTCCACCCATTTGAAACTGGCATACTAACAAACAAGTTCTTTTCATGTGAGCACATTATAGATGCATGTATTTCACTATTTGAAAAAGATTCAATAGTTGCTGCGTTTCTTTTTGCTAAATCGCTATCGCTCCGCAAAACATTCATCTGACATTCTTGAAACACAGGAGTTGCCTCCTCATTGCTATCCTGCGGAATAATAGTAAGCTTCACTTGTGTTTCATCTTGCGGAACAGGAATATAAAAAACTTTTGTGCTTACCCAGTCTTTTTTAACATCCAAATAATGCTTATCATTCAAAAGAATTTCTCCGGTAAAATTAGGAATCAAAGCATAAAGCAGGTTTGAGTCATTTGAAAGAGAAATTTCATATTCAGTTTTTTGGGGAGTTTTTGTAATAATTTGTACGGAAGCTTCTTTAAAAACCTCCTCGCCTGTACCAAAAAGAAAGCTATACACCTCATTGTTATAAACAAAGGGATTGGAAGTATCAAATGTGAAATCTTCTGTTTCGTCAAATGAGAACATAAAGGGAAAAGCATATTGATTTTGGTATACGCGCTGCTGATAAGGACCAATTATGCCTGTGTTTTGCAAAACAGAAATGTTTTCAGAACTTATAATATATTTCGCCGATAAGAGCGCGGCAAGCGGCAACAAGGGCTGTTTGGTAGAGGCTATAACATGTGCTCGATTCTCTCCCATATGTGCCAAAAAATCCAGTTGATTTTTGTTTGCGATAGAAGAATAACCAGTCATACTATTAAAGGAAAATGCAAGGGGCTCATTTTGGTTGGTTGCAAAACTGGGATTCTTGTCTGGATCATCCCAGGGCCTAGTAGTATAAATTCTGTAAGGTTGCAAATCACCTCTTGCATTAATCTCAGCAAGCATGTTTTGCTCGGCTTCTTCATATGCGCGCCTAGAAGAAATCAAATCTAAAACATGGTTATCGTTTGATAATATGAAATACGCATTGCTTCCTCCTTCAAAAGCACATAATATACACATAAGCAAAATACATACTTTGCGCTTTTTATGAAACAAACACACCAAAAGTAACATAAACAAAATGCAAATAAAAGTTATCCAAAATTTCCCTGTGACAAGCTTTTGCATAAAGATAAAGAACAACAGACTCAATCCAACTAACGCAAATACCCCAATGCAAAGTTTTTTCATTACCTCTTTTTCACCAAAGCCACTTTTTTTATCCAAGTAAAAATAGGCGGAAACAAACACAAGAATAAGAGAAAAAATAAAAGAATAACGAATGAGATATGTTTCTTCTTTTTGGAATAAACAGAAAACAGACACCAAAGGAGACCAGCAAATAATCAAAATGCCTAGTACGATAAAACTCGCTAAAGTTACTTTGCACTTCCAAGTAAAACGCGAAGCAAAAATAGCGCCAATCGCTCCTATGTAAGGCAGGCTTCCGGTAAATAAAGCTGCCGTCACAAAGGAGCTTGTTGCACCAATTGTATAGTTTGAAATACATGAAAATGGATTTCTTCCAAACAAAAGATTGCCAAAGAAAGAAACATTGGCACTTCCCCGCGCACTCGCCTCAAGAAGATAAAAGGTAGGCAAAAGCAAAAAGAGGCTTAACAAAATGCCAATCACGCCTGAAACAAAAAAACGAACACAAGCAAAAAGAAAGATTTTTATATTCCTATGCTCTTTTTTATTGTTCTGCAAAAAATAAAGAATACATTCAAAGAAAAACCAAAAAATTGAAAAAAGACAAAGGATACTTCCCATATACCAATTTGAAATGAGCGCGAATGCACTCATGCAAGAATAGAACCAACATGTTTTTTTGCTTATCAGATAATAAAGCGCCAACATTACTAGTGGAGCAATATAAAATGCATCAAGCCACATAATACACGTTGACTGCACAATACCCCATTGGCATAAACTATAGCTAACTCCCAAAAAAACGGCAAGGGGGACTGATTTTTTTGTAATTTCAAACCTCTTTGTCAAAAAGAAACTCATGGTAAATGCCGCAAATGAAAGTTTACACAATGCAATGAGATTAATTGCTGAAGCTATAAGAGATTCTGGAATCCATAAAAGTAAAAAAGAGAAAGGGCTAGCAAGATAATAAGCAAATGTTGCAGTAGTATCCGCTCCCATATAGGAAGAAAAGTCAAATCCTACAGAGGCTACCCCTCCATAAACTTTTTTTCCCCACGTTAAAAAATCTATATACTGAATTGCTCCGTCGCTATATGCAAGACTCCCGTCCCCAAAAGGGAAAAGCCCTAAAAATGCATACACTACTAAAAGAGTAAAAAGGGTAAGAAAAAAAGCATAACAAGAGGTAGAAAGCGCTAACCGAGAATTAGTTCCCCAAATCCTTACGCGTTTTAAGTATTCACTCAATTTTGCCCCTTTCTTTCACAATAAAGACAGGGCGCTTTTTGGTCTCAGTATAAGTGCGCGCTAAATAAGCTCCTAAAACGCCAATTCCCAACAGCTGAAGGCCTCCTACAAACAAAACAGTACACATTAAAGAAGGCCAACCGGCCACGACATCTCCAAACACAGCCGCTCTGACTAAAAGTACGATTATAAAAATCACAGCCACAAAGCTCAAAAACACACCCACAGCCGAAGCAAGCGCCAAAGGCGCGCAAGAAAACGAAACAATCCCTTCAATAGCGTATTTAAATAAGCTCCAAATGCTAAAACTAGTTTCGCCAGCAATTCTATCGGCATGCTCATATTCGTACCAATACGTATTAAACCCAACCCAACCAAATATGCCTTTAGTAAAGCGATTTCTTTCGTGTAAAGCAAGCACCGCATCAACCATAAGCCGCGTCATAAGCCTATAATCGCGAGCACCATCCCCTATATCGGCCTCACTAATTTTGTTGATGAGCTTATAAAATGCCCGACCAAAAAACGAACGAATAGGCGGCTCACCTTTGCTCGAAACCCTTCCCATAGCAACATTATCATAGTCTCCCGAGAAAAGCTTCGCAAACGTGTTATGAAGCGTTTTGCAAAACAAAGGAAGAGTCGCCTCCTCGTTACAACAAGGCACAACCACAGAAAGCTTTTCGTTCTGCACATTGCTTCTCATTAATTTCTCCAAACCATAGCTTTTCTAACTGTAACACAGTAGCCTACCAAAGACGGTCTTAAGACTTTTCCAAACCCAAGAACCAATCCAACGCATTAATCTGTTTCATTCCGTTGTACTCTAAAACCTCTGTGTCATCAAGCATCAACAAGTATTTTGGGTAATTTGATAAAAATATGGAAAAAAAATACCAAAGCGAGGTTTCAATTTCTCTGAGTTAGAGGGAAAGTTGCTATTTTTTCAAACTTTCCCCCTAACTAAGGCAATTTGAGCTTATGAGCCAAAATCCCGCTTGCCTAAAACAGATCATTTTTTTGTTCAAAACACTGAAGCGTAAACAAAGGGACACCCTAAAGCCCTCAAGAAAACTCTCTCAAACCAGAGTACAAACACCTCCGTTCATGTTAAACTAATACAGAGCTAATTAAAGGAGAAACGTGGAGCCTTTTTTTTCGATAATTATTAGTGCTTTTAATGCAGAAAAGTTATTGCCTCGAGCAATTGAAAGCGTTCTTAACCAAAAATATTCTGATGTTGAAATAATCATTGTCGACGATAAAAGCACGGACAATACATTAACTGTTGCAAAAAAATACGCTAAAGACAACAGTAACATTCGTATTTTAAAACAGCACAAAAACACAGAGCGACACCGGGCGCATTTGCGAGGGATACAAGCAGCTCGAGGAAAGTGGATTCTTTTTCTGGATTCAGACGATGAACTACTGCCAAATACATTGTCAAAACTAACTCCAGTTTTGATGGAAACAAATTCAGAAATCATACATTTTGGTTTAGAAGTTATTGGCGAAAATGTCCCAAAATGGGATGTGGACAATATAGAGAATCAAGCAAAAAGAGATTTTGGAACTGTGTCAGGGGTTGATTTATTACGGTTGCCTTATGATGAAGAATACGGATATGCCCAAGATTTTAGAATGACACATCATGCCTATTCTGCATCTCTTTTAAAGAAAGCCGCTGAAAAAATGGTAGATTGGGAGCTAGGCTGCGGAGAAGACTCATATGAGTATTTCATAACTGCTAGTTTGGCAAACTCTTTGGAAACTCATAATGAAATAGTGGGATACAGATACTATCTTGGTGCTGGAGGAACGGGCACTTCGGCAATGACATTACCGGCTTTTTATAAACTAGCTAACCAATATGATCTTGTGTTAAAAGCACTCGATAAATATATTAGCCAAGAGAACCCGCATAACGCACAGTGGAAAAAATCTGCTCAAGGCATCAAAAATATGCTGTATAATTTTTTGATTCACGATGCCTTTGGAAGACTAACTTATGAAGAAACGCAAGAAGTAGTTGACTTTCTTCTTCAAACACAAGATGCTCCAAAAATTGCAAACGAAGTCATGCGAGAAGTACGAGATGCAGCTTACGAAAAGCTATCAACGGGAAAATCAAAGTATTCTTTTGAGGAACTGACTAATTATTTTTGCAAGGCAACAAAAATCCTTCAAGAAACAACGTCTTTAGAAATCAAAAAAAATTATGCGTCTTCTGCCGCCTTACATCTCTGGGACCTTCTTTCTTCCACTTTGGATAAAGATACGGGCTTTCTAGAGCAGCAAAGACTTTTAGAGAATTCTCAATCACAGGCACTAGCTTCGATTGTACTTAATAAAATTGATGCTGTCTCTTATACACATCTCCGAGCCCACGAGACGTAGAGGAATCGCGTTTGCCGTCTTCTGCGT
>CANBCO010000010.1 GCA_947367165.1 uncultured Coriobacteriaceae bacterium | reverse complement strand
GTTGTGAGGCAGGGCTCATAAATTGTCCTAAAAAGCCCTGAAATGCCATAACCATACCCAACATAAACTGACCTTGAATTACCAGCCAGCATCCTAAAACCAACACAAGCGTATTGGCAAGACTTGAAGCGAGAGCTGCAGGAATGGAAAGAAGAGCAGATTCGTAAGCAATCTTTATTCGCGAGTTCACCGCATTTGTAAGGAATCCCGACCAGCGAGAAAAAAAGCCATTCTCGGCACCTGATGCTTTGATAGTCTCTATCATTTGAAATCCAGCCGCGCTTGCAGCGCTTTCAAGTGCCTGCTGACGCTCGTTTGCTCTAAGTAAATCGCGCACCCTTCGAGCTGCTAACTGAGAGGCTATTAAGCTTACCACCGTACAACTAAGGCCCACAATGGCAAGAGGAACGTTGTACAAAAACATTACTACCAAGTAAATACATGCCATCACTGCATTAAGCGCAATAGGAGATAATACATTGACTATTTGAAGTGCTATGCCATCGTTTGATTTCATACGCGAAATAATGTCACCTGGAGCACGCTGGCCAAAAAACTCAATGGGCAATTTAAGAAGATGCATCATGAACTCTGAACTAGCAACAGCTGTAAACGAAAGACGTGTTTTTAGGTCAAAGATAATTTTAATGATACCCAAGGCTGCTGTAGTAAGCGCAGAAAACGCCATAACGCATAACAGCGGAATAAGCCAGGCTTTAGTTGGAGCATTGAGCACGTTATCAATAAAAACCCTGCTAAAAATAGGTGGCAAAATACCCACTATGGTAGAAAGTAATGAAAGTACTATGGTGATAAGGATTACCATGTGTGCTCCGCTTAGGCGCTCTAAGGCAAAGTCTTTTATGCTTGTTTGATGTCCATCTGCAACAAAGTTTTCTCCGGGCTCAAATGCCATAACAATGCCGGTAAAAGATTTATCAAATTCCTCCATATTTACTGTGTAGTTTCCCTTAGCAGGATCAGTAATATATGCTTTTCCATTATGCATACCCCTAAGCACCACAAAATGAGCCATATCCCAGTGAATAATGCAAGGAAAGAGCATGTTTCCTTCAAGATCTTCTGGCTCAAATCTGTAACCCGTAGCCTCAAAGCCATAATCGCGTGCAGCTTTTACTACGTTGATGGCACGTGCTCCGTCCCTTGAAACCCCACAGGCCTCACGCACCTGCTCAAGAGGCACCCATTTGCCCCAGTACGCCATAATCATGGTAAGACAAGCCGCTCCGCATTCGAGTGCTTCCATCTGCATCACCAGGGGAACGCGTACTGGTCTTGAGTATGAGCCTTTTGGTTTCCTTTTTAGTAACATTGTTCTCTCTATACCTTACCAGCCAAATCTACTTAAAAAGAAAGTCGATAGGTGCTTCTGAACGAACGGTAATAGTAACGGCATACGATCCATTAGGCAACAGCGCACGAGCATAACCCTCACAATACGGGCTATTCCAGTCAAAATCTGGGATACCGTTTTGATCCACGTCTGGCCACACTCCTTGTTTTAAGGTAGTGTCAACCTCATCCACTACGCTAGTGGCCTTGGTGTTGTCAAAAACAATTGGCATGCCAGGCTGAACCACTTGGGCTTGCTCTGGAGTAAAGTACAGGTAGACATAGCCATCTTGAACCGTTGCAAGAGCATCTACGTGTGTATCAATTTGCGAAAAAATTGCCCATGCCCAAAAGCCACCAATAAACAGAAAGAGGGCGATTATTCCTAAGATGATGCCTCGATCACTTCTGCGCAGATAAGCTCGGAGCTCCTGCGAAGTCCCTATGCTGTCAAGGCTTTCTTTTCTAAAAATGCCCTTGCTTTCGTCATTGCGATTGCTTGCGGCAGTTGCTCCGTTCTTCTCGTTTTTCTCGGGTTTATTTTGTTTTTCTTCAGCCATACGTTGCCTCAAATCTTTGTCGATTTAAAAAAGCAGAAACTAAATTGTAGCACACTCTTTTTTCTTTTTCTTAGATACAAAAGCGCGCACTACATGGGATAATGTATCATTTCACATCCAAGAAACCCAAGCCGCTACTATTCTGCCATACTCACAAAGCAGGCTACAATACTAAAGGATTCAAAACGCCTAACACAAAAGGAGCTGAGGTATGAAAAAAGCACTCTACGCCTGTATCGCAGTTTTTCTTGGAAGCACTTCTTTTGCCGTTGCAAATCCCGTCATCACCCACTCCTTAGAGACGCAAGCTGAGTACAGCTATAATCGTGCGCCGCAGTTCAATATGCCCATACCTGGTTTGCGCTACAAAATCCAGCCTATTACGCTTACACGCAAGATTGCGCAATTTTTGTCTCGCAGTGTCTTTTTGCAGGAGGCATTCCAGAGAATTCTGCCTGGTACAGCTTTTTGGAAAACGGAGATTTCTTAGTAGGAGAACCTTGGCGTTTAGCTAAAGCGCAATACGAGTATTTTTCTGATTCCTCTCAGGGATTTTGCTCAAGCCCTTCGCTTCTTTTCACCTCATCTCAAGAACTCTCCGAGAAAACAAAGCTCATACAACCTGGCGACCTTCTGTTCACAAGCCCCAAAGGCACTGGTATAGAAGGCATTGAGCACGCCACTATCGTTACCAAAGTTGAAAATGGTCACGTCTACATCACCTCTCACAGTTGTCCCAAGCTGGATCAAGACGCTGAGGACTTTTTGGAAACCTCTGACCTAACCGTAGTGAGAATTGATGGATAAGGAGCCTTATATGCAAGCAAAACAGCTCATTTTACAAGTTGGAAGCCTAGCCATTTTGGGGATTTGTGCGGTCCTTGCTCTTATAGAACTTCCTGCCATCGCCCTTATCCAAGCATCGCCTTCGCTCGATCCTTTTTGGGCTCTTTTTTACTGCATTCTTCTTATCCTCTGGCTTATTCTTTTTGGAGCGAGTCGCGTATTCTCAAGCGCGCCTTGGTAAGAAGCTCTGTTGCGCTCACTTTTAGTGGCAGTAACATCACTTTTTATAGTTGCTCTCGCTGTTCTGATTTGTATCAGCATAGAAACTTCAATCGCTGCAGGAACGCTGCTTTCGCCCTCGTTTTTATTTCACAGCTGGGCATATAACTTTGGTGCGTTCGGTTCACTCATACTTGCTAAGGGATATGCCATTCGTATCGTTGCCTATATCACAAGCTATACCATCTGTGGGTTTCTCGGAAGCAAAGTGGCTTTTAAAAAAAGGGATACCTCGGCCATCTTGGCTAAACTCGCGCCACTCATTGCTGCTTTTGTAAGCTCGGGGATGGTGGTGGCTTTGCTAAGCATTACGCTCGCTGTCTAGTCCTTTGTGAGAATGCGGCCCCACACAGCATCATTTATCCACTCAAAAAAGCGCATCACCGGCTTATACCAGCAAAAACGAGCTGAGGCCCAAAACAAAATCGTTGCAAAACTAACTCCCGCTATGGTGTCTAAGAAAAAGTGCTGCTTGCAAAAAAGCGTTGAGAAACAGATAAGCACCGTCATGACTGCACTAAAAACTTGAAACTTTTTAGAAATGCGCCGCACTTTATAAATCCCCAAAAACGAAAGCGTAGCAAGACCACAATGAAGTGAGGGAAAACAATTAAACGAGAGGTCGGAGGCGTAGTGAATCAAAAGAAGCTGGCTCCAAATATCGCCTCCCAGAACGTCTGGACGCGGTGCCTTGACTGGAAAGTGGATAAAGGCAAAAAACGAAACCACATGAATTAAAATGTTGGCCGTAGCAAACGTATAAAAATGCCTTTTACTCGCAAGACCAGTTAAAAAGTATTCCAGCAAGATGAAGTAGTTTGCACCGTAGTAAATGATGATCCAAATGGGAGAAAACGGCCACACATCATCAACAACCGAATTGAGCGTGTAATACGAACTCCACGGAGGAACCATAAGCATGGGCACCCCGTACATAACATAGTGAAAACCCACTAGCAAAAAAACCGGAATGATACAGTACGCGTAATGCTTAAAAAACGTAATATATTTTGTGCGGGGCAATCTTTCTCCTTTTGCATAACAACATTGGTCAAAGTATACCAGCAAAAAAGAGACTTGTGGGAAATGGAGTAGGCTTTAGGCACTGTGCATTAGTAGTTGGAGGATGGGAAAATGAGCTTACAACGTCTGCTTACTAGCCCGTTTTTTAATATCATGCAGAAAAAATATCACCATAACGATAACGCCTGCAAGGCTTGAAGCAATTGCCGTATAGCTTACGCCGTTCATGCCCCAGATCTGCACAAAAGGAACCATAGTTGCAAGGGCGACTACAAGGGCAGCCATATTTCCGAGAAAATTTCCTTTAAAATCCCTGAGGGCAATGAGAAGGTCGTTTAAAAACCACAAAAAGGCCATTACAAAGGCTGAAATAATAACGGGCATGAGGAGGTCGGCGTACTGACCTATGTTGTTTGCAAAGAAGAGCTCGAGAAGGGGAACGCCTAAAAAGCTAAGCAGTAGGGCGCACACCGCTCCCAAAGCAGCAATGGCAAGCACCACTTTGACAAAGAGACGTTTTAGTTTTGCGAGCCGTCCTTCTACGTAATCTTCTGCAAAGTAGCCAATGAGCGGATAGTAAATGTAGGCTGCACCATTCAAGATAACTGCCACAGGGGCTGCTACCGATGCATAAATGCCTAACGCGGTGTCTCCTGAATTGGCAAAGAGAAACTGTCTAGGAACATATGCTGCTGCAGAAGAAGCAATGGAGCCCAACACAAGCGGAAGACACAGCACAAGAAGATGAATGGCTTTTTTTCTAGAAATTCCCACGGTAAGCTTTTCAAACCGGTTGGAATGGGGCCAGTCAAAAAAGATGCCCACACAAGCAATAGCTGCACACATGCAAAGAAGAGTAACGGCTAAGTTTTGTGTGAGCCAAAACACGCCTGTAAAAATGGCAAGCGAAAGTACCCCTTGCGAAAAAAGCGAAATGCCAATATAGTCCATGCGGTGATGGCGTTGGTCGTTTGCGTGAAACACATCAATCATAGTAGTAAAAGCTTTATACACGCCGTACAGCATAATGGTGAGCCACGCACTTTGAGGACACGTTACGAGCGCATACCCAAAGCAGCCAATGAGAGCCAAAATGTTAGTAATGATGCGAAGCGCGAAATATTCCCCAACGTTATTTTCGCCTTCAATATCTGAAACCTGATACATGTAGAGACGATACTGCGCAACCGGCTGAAAAATCCCGTAGACAGAAACGGCAAGCGACCAAAGACCTGCGGCGTCATAGCCTGCAGAGATTCGCACTACAAGCACGGTAATGAGCCACTGGGCAAGAAGGTTTAAAAAAGACCCAGCACTATTCCAGAGCATATTCTGTTTTACCGATAATGGCTCGGGTTGTTTGCTCACTACTCTCCTTTTGCAATTGTGTGGTTGCATGTGTTGCGTATGTCATTATAGTGCAAACAGACAAATGCGCTATAACATGAGAAGCGTTCCAAAAAGCAGCAGGAAAAGTCCAATGGAATTTTTCTTGTAAAGACGCTCTTTTAAAAAGAGTGCAGCAAAGAGCACGGCAAACACGGTACTTAATTTATCCATCGGTGCCACCACACTTACTGGCCCTGCCTGTAGTGCTGCAAAGTAGCAAAGCCACGACAGCCCCGTTGCCACACCGGAAAGCACCACAAATACGAGTTCGTTTCTTGGTGTTTTAGCCAAGAGCTTTCCCTTCTTTTTTGCAAGCACCACCGCGGTTGCAAAGAGCAAGATGACTATGGTTCGCAGTGCTGTTGCCAGGTTAGAGTCGATGTTTTGTAGGCTCATTTTTCCAAACACAGATGTTAGTGAGGCAAATGTCCCTGCTAAAAGTGCAAAAGCGAGCCACGCAACCGTGCTTTTGTGGGGCTTTATGTGGGATGTGGTGGGTTTCTTAGAAGCGATTGTTTCTGGGGAACATGAGGTGGGTTTCTCGGATTGAATCATGAGAAAAGTTCCTAAAACACTGAGAGCAAGACCTGCGCATTTGTTCCATGTGAGGGCTTCTGAAAAAAAAGTGATTCCAATGACAAACGTGAGCACAATGTTTAACTTGTCCACGGGAAGCACTTTGTTTACCGGGCCTAGCGAAAGTGCTTTGAAAAAACAGAGCCACGACATTCCTGTAGAAAGACCCGAGAGCACAAGAAAAAAGCACTCTTTAGCAGGAAGAGTTGTGATTTGAGACAGAGAACCTGTGACAGCCACAAGCAACCAGGAAAAAACGAGCACCACTGCGGTGCGTATGGCGGTGGCGATATCGGAATCGGTTTCTTTGACGCCTGCCTTTGCAAAAACCGAGGAAGCCCCTGCAAAACAAGCCGAGAAAAGCGCAGCAATAATCCACATGGCCTATGCAGTGCGCTCAATAAAAAAGGCGGGCATGTCTTGCAACGCGGCAAGCGCTTCTGCATTTTGAAACGTCACTTGCGATAGAGCAGAAAGTGCAGCTTGCGTGAGCTCTTTTTCGCGATGATGCGCATAGGTGAGCGCATTTGTTTGATGAAGCAACTCGACTGCGCGAGCGCGTTTTGCCGCATCTGTTGTGTGCTCAGAAAGAATGCTGATAAGCTCCTCTTTTTGACTATCGGTACCATGAGAAAGCGCAAAGCAAACAAGGGGCGTGCGCTTGCCTTCTGTAATGTCGCTTTGAAAGTCTTTGCCTTGATCTTCGGGCTTGCCACAGAGATTCATGAGGTCGTCGTGAATTTGAAAAGCAACCCCGGCATTGAGCCCAAAATCAAAAAGGGCCTTTATCTGCTCTTTTGTTGCGACTGCAATTTGTGCACCCAGTTTAAGCGGAGACGCAGAAGAGTAGTAAGCTGTCTTAAAGCACACCATTTCAAAGCAGTCTTCTAGGCTGACGTCAAACGTAGCGTCACGCACCCAACCCAGATCCATCGCTTGACCCCACACGGTACACTCCATCATAGAAGAAAGTGTCTGCAAAAGCTCCTCTTTTAGGCTGGCAGAATAGGTTTTTGCCTCTACAATGCTTTGGTAGCTTTTCACGAGCTCCATATCGCCTGCATTAATAGCGATTCCTTCGCCCTCTGTTACGTGCAGGGTTGGCTCGCCGCGACGAAGCATCGAGCCGTCTGCAATATCGTCATGCATGAGGGCGGCAGATTGAAAATGCTCAACGGCGCATGCCGCAGGGAGAGCCTCTTCTTGTATGCCGCCGCAAAGTTCGCAGGCGAGCAGCACTAACGCAGGTCGCACGCGCTTTCCACTCTTAAGGGCGTACGCTTTGAGAGGGCGCGCGAGATACGGTCGCGCAGGCGCCGGGGTGGTTTTCTCGGAAGCGTCGTAGCCAGCTAAAAAGGCCTTTTCAAATAGCGGGCGAACGCAGCGAACGTAAGCTTCAAAGCGGTTAGTCATCGCTCAGTCCGTCTGGGTTCATTGACTGCCAGCGCCACGAGTCTTCACACATGTCTGCCAAGTCACGTTCTGTTTTCCATCCAAGAATCTCCAGCGCACGCGAGCTGTCGGCGTAATTTTCGGCAATGTCTCCTGCCCGGCGAGGCTCAATCACGTAGGGAATTTTGTGACCACATGCCTTCTCAAAAGCATGCAGCACCTCAAGAACGCTTGAGCCATGCCCGGTCCCCAAGTTAAATGCTTCAACGCCGGTTTTGCCCTGCATCCACGCGAGTGCCGCAACGTGGCCTGCTGCAAGGTCTACCACATGAATGTAGTCACGAACCCCAGTTCCGTCAGGCGTGTTGTAATCGTCACCAAACACGTGAACCACATCGCGCTTTCCCACGGCGGTTTGAGCCACATAAGGGACTAAATTGTTAGGAATACCTTTAGGGTCTTCACCAATGAGCCCGCTTTCATGCGCTCCAATGGGATTGAAATATCTAAGAAGCACCACGTCCCACGCTTGATCTGCGGTGTAAAGGTCGGATAAAATCTGCTCAATCATCCATTTGCCCCAGCCGTAGGGGTTAGTAGCGTTTTTTTTGGGGCTTTTCTCGGTTAACGGAAGCTCGTCAGGATCACCGTATACCGTTGACGAGCTGGAAAAGATAATTGACTTGCAACCGTGTTCGCGCATAACTTCGCAAAGTGCGAGTGTGCCGCCAATATTGTTGGAGTAGTACTCAAGCGGTTTATCCACAGACTCGCCCACGGCCTTAAGCCCCGCAAAATGAATCACCGAGCCAATGTTGTGGCGCGAGAAAACCTCGTCAAGCGCGCCCTTGTTGCAGATGTCTACCTCGTAAAAGTGGCAGTTTTTGTACGCCTCATCGCCCACAATTTGTTTAATGCGTCCCAACACGGCTTTGTTTGAATTGCACAAGTTGTCAACTATAACAACGTTGTAGCCGGCTTGCAAAAGCTCAACTACCGTATGTGAGCCAATAAAGCCTGTTCCTCCCGTAACGAGTACTTGTGAGTCTGTTTTCATATGCGTCCTTTCTTGGTTTTTGTGCTTTACTCGGGCACGTTTCCTGTAGTAATAATTGCTTCTAGCTGGGATTGATCCAAAACAGGAACACCAAGGTTCTCTGCTTTGGTGCGTTTTGATCCCGCCGCCTTCCCGGCT
>CANBCO010000009.1 GCA_947367165.1 uncultured Coriobacteriaceae bacterium | reverse complement strand
CCCCCATTTCCAACCAGACGACGGCAACCGAGATTCCTCTACGTCTCGTGGGCTCGGAGATGTGTATAAGAGACAGTTGTTATGCCGGCAGCTGGTCTTCTTATCTCGCTAGGAAAACTAGTCGCTATGCTCGCAGGTGATGTAAGTATTGTTATCACCATTGGAACCGTGATGGAGCAGATGGGTTGGGGCATCATCAACAACCTGAACATTCTCTTTGCGCTAGCCATTGGCGGCTCGTGGGCAAAGGATAAGGCAGGTGGTGCATTCGCTGCTATGGTAGGGTTTATCATAATAGCAGTGATAACAGGCTCTGCCTTTGGGGTCACAAGTGACGTGCTCGCTAACGCAAACGCAACAAATCCTGTAGCAGACAACCCTGAACTTCCGCTCACAGTAAACAGCGTCTTTGGTCAGCCCCTTGCTGTCAGCGCTTACTTTACTAACGCCGCGGGAATACCGTGCCTTAACATGGGTGTCTTTATAGGTATCATCAGTGGTTTTCTCGGCGGGGTTATGTATAACAAGTTCTACAACTTTAAAGGACTTCCCGCAGTGCTTACCTTCTTTAATGGCAAACGTTTTGTCCCTATCGCAACCATTGGTTTTTCTACGCTCATTGCGCTTGTGATCTGCGTCTTTTGGCCCTTTGCGCAAACTGCAATCAACAACTTTGGTGCCTGGATTGTAGGCAGTCAAGATAGTGCCCCGTTTATTGCGCCGTTTGTCTACGGCACGAGTGAGCGTCTCTTGCTGCCTTTTGGTCTTCACCACATGCTTACCATACCGCTTAACTACTCATCGCTGGGCGGCTCGTACACAGGTCTTGACGGAACAACTGCTATGGGTCAAGACCCCATTTGGCTTGCTTGGGTAAGCGACCTTGGAAAAGCCGCGAGCTCGGGAGATTGGGATACGTACAACAGAATATTGGCCGAGCAAATCCCAGGACGTTTTAAAGTTGGTCAGGTCATTGGCTCAAGCGCGATGCTTATTGGTTTTGCCGTCGCTATTTACAAACGTGCAGAAATTAAGCATAAAAAAGCCGTTTTCTCCTTGATTTTCTCGGCTGCCGCAGCAACTATCTTAACCGGTGTTACAGAACCCATTGAGTTTATGTTTATGTTTGCAGCCACGCCCCTCTATATTGTTTACGCAATCATACAAGGAATTTGCTTTGGAATGGCTGACGTAGTGCCGATGCGACTATCAGCATTTGGAGACATTGAGCTCGCGACCCGTATGCCTATGGGCTTTCAAGCGGGCCTTTGGATGGATTATGTTTGGTTTGCCATCATGTGTGTCATCTTTTTTATTGTAGGATATGGTGTTTGCTACTGGCTCATCGGCAAGTTTAACTTTGCTACTCCAGGAAGAAACGGCAACTACATCGATTCCAATGACGATAGCACCGGCGGCAAAGGGAATGCCGCAAATGCAAACGCACGCACCAAAGATATTATTGAACTTTTGGGAGGTGCTGACAACATCGACGTGGTTGACAACTGTATGACTCGCCTTAGAGTCACCGTAAAAGATCCAGCTAAAGCCGAGAAAAGCGAAGAGGTCTGGAAGATAAAAACTGGATCTCTTGGTCTTATCGACAAAGGTGCGGGATTTCAAATTGTCTACGGTCCTGAAGCCGATAGCATTGCAAACGATGTAAACGATGCCCTAGGCAGATAGTACTTTTTGGAGCAGGCTGTGAAAGTTTTAACATTAAACGCCCACAGCCTGCTCGATACCGATACGCCTTCTGCGCGTACCACTCTTGTTGATTTTATCGTTTCCGAGAAACCCACCATTATCGCCTTGCAAGAAGTAAATCAGGCAGAAAAGGCTCCTCTTTGTGCCCCTCCTCCTTGCGGCATCTCACTTGACATGCCGCTTAAAGAAGGAAACTTTGCGGCAGAACTCGGAACGCTTTTAGAAAGAGCTGGCTATCCCGTTTATTGGGCATGGGCTGGCTTTAAAAAAACCTGGGGCACGCTTGAAGAAGGAGTTGCGCTCATGAGCGCACTGCCTCTTACAAATCCAGAAGTTTACCAGCTAAGTGCCTCTGCAGATCCAAACCAATGGCGCACCAGAAAGGCTGTGGGTGCAAGCCTTGAAAGCGTACCAAGCGTGCGTTTTTTCTCCGTGCAATTTGGCTGGTGGGATGATGAAATTGAGCCTTTTGCACCTCAATTTGCACGCGCACAAGCACTTGAGAGACGCTACCCAGACGATACTCTTGTATTCTTGGGAGACTTTAATATAGATGCAACCAAAAAAGGTGAAGGCTATGACTTAATTCGTGCTGCAGGCTGGCTAGATACACATGAAGCTGCCAAACAAACTGATGGCGTCATCACGGCCCCTGCAAACATTGATGGCTGGGATGAAGGTAAACGAAGTGGGGAATATGTGGCAGAGGGGAGACGGATAGATTATGTGTTTTCTTCTCGGCCAGTTACTGTGCGGTCTTCTCGGGTGTGTTTAGATGGTAGAATCGAGAAGTGTGTTTCGGACCATTACGCACTGTTAGTAGATATTGATATATAAACCCTAAGGAGTGAACTATGGCTATTACACGTTCGTCGGCAATATTGTGCGCCATTTCGAGCTTGCCAAGCAAGTATGGAATCGGCTGCTTTGACGAAGAGGCATATAAGTTTGTAGATTGGCTGGTAAAAGCCAAGCAAGAGCTTTGGCAAATTTTGCCTTTGGGGCATACCGGAAAAAGCGCAAGCCCGTATAAATGCTACTCTGCCTTTGCGGGAAATCCGCTTTTTATCTCGCTTTCCGAGTTTGTAAAAGCAGGGGTATTGAGCGAAGAAGAGTGTAGAGCGTGCGAAGGAGAGGATCCCGCGCATGTTGATTACGACAAATTAAGAGAGCATAGAATAAACCTTTTGCACAAAGTTTATCTGGCAAATAGTGAAGTATGCGAATCGCCTGCCTTTGCTGCATTTGTAAACGGTGCTAACTGGGTTGAGCCCTATGCGCAGTTCATGGCTATTAAAGATTCGCTTGGCGGTGCCAAACTGCACACATGGCCTGAAGAGCTAAAAGAGTTTGGCAGCGATGCGGTTTTGGAAAAATGCCAAGAACTGGAAGATGATATTACCTTCTATGAATATTTGCAGTTTGTCTTTTTTCAGCAGTGGCGCGAGCTCAAAAGCTATGCAAACGAGCGTGGCATTCGTTTTGTAGGCGATATTCCTATATATGTAAGTAATGACAGTGCAGACCTTTGGGCAAACCCCGAGCTTTTTCAAACCGAAGCCGACGGCTCTTTGGCAAGTATCGCAGGATGCCCACCTGATGCTTTTAGTCCAACGGGGCAAATTTGGGGAAACCCGTTGTATGACTGGCCAGTTCACAAGCAAACAGGTTTTGCGTGGTGGATTAATCGTATGGCTGCAAGCTTTGACCTTTTTGATATTGTGCGCATCGATCACTTTAGAGGCTTTGAGTCTTACTACGTCATTGACAGCGGCACGAGAGATGCTACGTTAGGGCATTGGGAACAAGGTCCTGGCATGGAGCTTTTCTTGGCTCTATCACAAGCATTAGGTGAGCGAGAAATAATTGTAGAAGACCTGGGCTACGTAACCGATGCCGTGCGTCAGCTTGTAAAAGATACCGGTTTTCCAAATATGCGCATCTTAGAATTTGGCTTTGACACAAGAAATAGTGGCGATGCGAGCGACTATCTTCCACACAACTACCCTGTTAATTGCATTGCTTATACCGGCACACATGACAACGAGACGCTGCAACAATGGCTTGAAAACATTACACCAGAAGAGCACGAGATGGTTCGCGCGTATCTTTGCGACACCAACACAGAAGATGCCGACCTAAACACACTTCTTATCGCACTCATAATGCGCTCTTCTGCGTGTTTATCGGTAGTTCCTATGCAAGATTGGCTTGGTCTTGGGGCAGATGCACGCATGAATACGCCAGCTACAGTAGGTATTAACTGGAACTGGCGCGTAGAACGCGAGCAGCTTTCTCATGAGCTTGCCGAGAAGATCGCCGGCATGACAACGCTATTTGGGCGTTTCACAGAAAGCGAAAGATAGCTGGAATTTGCTTACAAGAGCGCTTGGGTGGGTTTCTCGGCGGTGCCCTTGCAGAGCTTTTAAGCGGTAAAGCTACTACGTGAATTAACGTTCTAGCAGTGAGTAGGTAATGTCAAATGCTGAATAAGGGTGGTAGTAGCTTTTTTGTTGGGTAATGTGAGCACCAATCTTTTCTGCAAAGGCCAACGCGTTTTGGGGATTTCCAATAAAAATGAGCTTTTGCTGTGATTTTGCAAGTGCTAGCGTATCTTGGTCGGCCACAAAGCGGGGAGAAAATGCATAATACGCTGGGGTTTTATCAAGGTCAACAAAGTGAATGGCGGGGCCTTTGTTTTGCTCGGCCAAAATTGCAGCAGGATTCCACGAGTCTGCAAAAACAAGCGTGTCACTATCCCCATACGTAGCACAAAATTGCTCGTAGCCTTTTACCGCTTCTTGGTTTTGCGGATTAAACGAATACTGATATAACGCAGGAACTGAGGTTGCCGTCATCCATGCAAGGGCAAGTACAAGAAGAACTTTGAGCGATTTTTGAGGCAAAAGGGCGTACAAAATAGCAAATGACAGCATGAGACAGGCAAGCACCACAGAAAAATACCGGTAATAAAAGATGAGTTGACCTATGACGGCAGACACCAATAACGATAGGACAAGTGTACCAAAGTAAATGAGTAAAAAATAACGAGCAGGAAAATGCTCTTTCTTTTTACATAAAGCGTATCCGAGAAACCCCGCGGCAATCAAAATGACGCACCATGGCAGCAACAAGGTAATAAAGGGTCCCCAGTACGTAGGTACAAAGCTGATGCTGTCTCGCACAAAGGCCGAGATGGTATAAGGCGCATCAAACGGAAAGGCAAGGGCTTGTAAAACGTCATACGGCCAGTAAAACGTAATCCAAAATCCAATTGAAACCTGACCTTCTTGCGCCATTGCCGTGCTGAGCCATGGCAGGTAAAGTGCTATGGCTAGAAGGGCACAAATTGTCCAGGTACGAAGATTTTGTATGCGGTGCGCGGATTTTCGTGCCAGCGAAATAAGCACAGTTAGCTGGACGAGAAACGCAGCCAAAAGCCCGTAGTAGTGAAGGTAGGCAGAACAAATAGTGGTGCAGGTAAGGATTATCCAAGTAGCACGAGGTATGGTTTCTCGGCGACGTTGTATGATGCGCCATCCATAATAGGCACTAAGAAAAACGGTAAAGCAGACAAGCGCATACATTCTAATTTGGGTTCCATTATAAAACGACCACGGAATGGCAAAAGTAAGCACGGCAAATGCTAGAGCAGCTTGCTTGCCAAAATCTTTTTTGATAAGCACATATCCTGCGATTGCCATTGCAATCACAGCTGCTGCAGAAATGAGCCTAAAAACGATAATGTTGACTCCGCAAATAAGATAGGCAATATGAAGAATCCAGTAGTAAAGAATGGGATGCACGTCTTTGCTTCCAATTTGCCAGATTTCTGCAAAGCTATGCTGACAAATTCCTACAGAGTACGCTTCGTCAAACCAAAGATTTTCGTGACAGCACAACACGCCGAGTGCTGTAGTCCCACACGCAACGATTGCCACCAGGGCCACATTGGCCTTTAAAAAGGCTTTTGTTCGCTCAAGCAAGGCAGGTGCCATGCGTTACATCCTTTGTGTTCTACGGTTAGTTGCTCGGTTTTTATTGTAGCAACTTAAAGAGACGCTTCCAAAGGAGCAAGCACTTTTTTTAGGTAGTTTTCAGGTATTTAGAGTCGAGCCCTGCATCATGCGCATGACAAAACGACCCCTCCACCTTACTTAGCCGTTTGCAATTAATAGTGCAACTTTCAATTATGGTTGGAATTGCTCGTCTTCTTTTTCTTGGTTTTCTGCTTGTACCCTGGAATCATCGAGCGCAATCTCTGGCATATCCGTTACTTCATCTGCAGCGGTTACATACATATCCTTGTTTGTGGGCGGAGTAACGCCGTCGTTATCATACTTGTGGGGTTTTTTAGTTGGGTCATCTTTATATGGCATGCTGTCTGTAGCGTGAGGTGTTGGATTAACTTTACTCGTCCAATCTGTAACCGCATCTGCCGCCGTATCATACATGTCCTCGTTTGTAGGCGGGGTCACCTTTTTATTTCCTGGAACTTTATAGTCATCACTCATGGCTACTCCTTCGTTTCGCTTTTGGTATGTATACCCAGATTGCGGGAGCAAGTTTCGTCTCAAAGCGCGTGACGATACGACAAAAGCAGCTTTACTCGCTTTCGCTTTCTTCCTGAGCAGCGGGAAGCTCACAATTAATACCATCCAAAAAATGATCAAAATAAAACGCGGCGCCCTTCTCGGTAAGATGGGCACCATCACCATCAAAAACCCAAGGATTATCTGCGCTTATTGCGTTCCAGTCAATCACGCGCACGTTGGGATAGCGCGCCGCCGCACGTCTCACTGCTTCGTTAGTAGATTCGGTGTCTAAACCACGATACCTAAGCGTTGGAAGCCAAATAGCTCGGTCTTCACCAATGGTTTCCACAATCGTATCAACCATTGCGTCGTCATACAAACTGTTGTTACCAAGCGCAAACACCACAATGTTTCCAAGCTTCTCCTCGCTTTTTAGTCGCTCTATAATATCCAACCCGTCTTTAACGCGGCGATTCTTCTTTGCATCAATATAAGATGTGGGAAACTCCCGCTGAAAATAGGGGACAATTCTAAGCGATATTGAGTCGCCTAGCCATGTCACAGGATACGCACCGTCTGCAACAGGCGTATTTACGAGCTTTTCGTCAAACTCTTTCTGCTCATCAGTTCTGGGGTCATGTGCTAAATAGGTATTCTCGGTATCATCAGCCGAACGAGGAGGCACGCTTGCAACCAACGTGGAGGGGTCAATCTCGCCGTTGATAAGCTTTTCTCCTTCATCCGACAAAAACGACGCCTCTGGCGCAAATAAAAGACCCGAGAAACCCACCAAAAAGCATCCTGCCAAAACTACAAATGTAGCAAAGCGTACCGGTTGTGTTTTTCTAAAAAGCCCCAGCGTCATGTGCGTTTGATGTGCGTTTTGAGAAAGCGAATTCTTTTGGGAATGCCCCTCCACACGCCCACCCATTAAGCGCTTCCAAAAAGCGGCCTTCTTAACTGGTTTTTCTATAAGACGATACGAAAGCTCTGCAGCCACAACAGTAAGCACGCATGCAGCCACAATGGCACCAAAGCTATACTGCACAGTTCCGTTTGGATCACTTAACAAAAGCGCAATGGGATAGTGCCAAAGATAGATTCCGTATGATCTAAGGCCCACCCACACAAGCGGTGCCGAAGAAAGAACCCCTGTAAGTAACCCTGCCTTCGGAACGGTAAGACCCAAAATGGCTACCCCGCTCACAAGAGAGGCAACAAAAAAGCCGCCCCAATACAGGTAGGGCGCATCGCCTGGAATAAAAAGCACATAAAGCAAGAGTACGCCAAGTGCCACTAACGACCCCAGCCGCAATTGGGCGTTCGAGAAATGCGCTCTGATTTTCTCGGGTGAAATAAATGCGAGTGCCATTCCAATAAGAAGGCCAAACGCACGAGTATCGGTTCCATAATAGACGCGCGAGGGATCTATATCTGGGGAGTACAAAAGAGCCATCGTTATCGCAGAGATGCCTGCAAGCGTGAGCAGAATACCGGCAATAAAATGCCGCTTAAGTCGCATCTTAAATGCAAGTAAAAGCAAAAATGGCGCTACCAGATAAAACTGCTCTTCTATAGAAAGCGACCAAAAATGTGAAATAGGGGAAGGCAGGCCAATAGAAGCAAAGTAAGAATCGCCACGAGCAATCTGTGCCCAGTTATTGTAAAACAAAAGCGACGGAATTACCTCGGGACGCATTTTAGAAAGAAGCGGTTGACTAAATACGGTGCAAAGTGCCGCTACTACCACAATAACAGTTACCGCCAAGGGAATGATGCGTCGTATGCGCCTCACGTAGAACTTGCGAAAACTAATCGTATGACTTGTTGCAAACTCCGAGCGAAGCAAGCGCGCAATAAGGTAGCCAGAAATCACAAAAAATACCGTTACTCCAATAAGGCCGCCTTTTGCAAACGAAAGGTTAAAGTGGTAAAGCACTACGGCAAGTACCGCAAGAGCTCGCAAGCCGTCAAGCGCAGGCATATACGGAACGCCCAGACGTGCATCAGCAAGCGCGATGCTATCTTGATCTTCTCGGGTGCTTTTTACAAAGGCGTTACGAGGAGGTCTGTTGAGATGTGGCTTGTATGTAGAACCATAATCTGTTCTTCTCGCGCGCCTGGCAAGTCCTGGTTTAAATCCGTTTTGGTTTTCTGCCATAACTTCGCGTTTTCTGGTTGTTTTTTTAAAAACTCCGTCTTCACTATTTCATGTTTACGTTCCGGCCACATCAAGCAGCAAAAGACAGGCAAAAAAATCAAGTCCACAAACAGTTAACACAAGCGGAAGCCGGCCGGTATCTGCAAAAGCAATAAGAGAAATAAAACAAAGCAGTGCTGCAACGACAAGCCATTTTTTCATATGCTTTCTTAAGAGCAAATTTTGATCCTCATCAGCCGACGCAAGTCCCCACAAAAGTTTTACCGATCTTATGAACAAAAACACCACAGAAATAACAAGCACAAGTGCAAAAA
>CANBCO010000008.1 GCA_947367165.1 uncultured Coriobacteriaceae bacterium | reverse complement strand
AGAATGCTGACGAGGCTTCTTCTGCTTTGCTTTCAACTCGTGCAAGTGCCCGAGAAAACCGCGATTGGGCTCGTGCGGACGCCATCAGAGATGCTATCCAAGCTGCAGGGTTTGTAGTTGAAGATGGTGCGCAAGGCACGCGGATTATTTCTCGGGATGCCTAAAGGAGGTAACTTGTGGCGCGCTATATCGAAGGAAAGCATGCGGTTTTAGAGGCACTTTTAGCTGGCGTTCCGTTTGAGCGGGCGTTTATGCGAAAAGATGCCCAGGATGCAGGCGAGTTGAGGGCGGCTTTAAAGCGAGCTGGGGTGTCTGTTGAGCGGGCAGACCAGGCGCGGCTTAACAAGCTGAGCAAGCGGGGCGCGCACCAAGGGATAATCTGTCAGATTGCGGCGTATGAGTATGCACCGTTGGATGCGCTTTTAAAAGCGTGTGAAGGAAAACGTGATGCATGCGTGCTTGTGCTGGACCACATTGTGGACGAGGGGAATTTGGGGGCAATTGCGCGCTCGGCTGAGGTGCTGGGTGCAAGTGGGATAGTTATTCCTAAAGACAGAAGTGCCGAGGTGGGAGCAGGAGCATACAAAACAAGTGCAGGAGCTGTGTTTTCGCTTCCCATTGTGCGCGTGACTAACTTGGCTTCTGTGGTGGAAGAGCTCAAAAGTGCAGGGTTTTGGGTGAGTGCTGCAAGTGAGCATGCTGACGATACGCTAGATGCGTGTGATGTGAGCGGCCGCGCCTGTTTTGTGATGGGATCTGAGCAAAAAGGCGTGAGCGCAGGTTTACTTAAGCACGCCGATATGTGCGTGCGTATTGAGCAAACTGGCAAGATTGAGTCGCTTAATGTGGCGCAGGCAGCAACGGTGTTTGTCTACGAATGGGCGCGGCAATGCAGACGCTAAGGAGGCGGGCGGTTGGAGTGTTGCGTGCGGTGAGAGCGGCTGTTCTGGCGGAGGTGCGGTTTCTGTGAGAGCTTTACTGCTGGTAGATGGGTATAACGTGCTCTTTGCGCGCGGCGGTGTTACTGCAGGTGGTGCCGGGGCGCAAGAAGCTAGGCGCACCGATGACGCCGAGGCAATCGACCCATATGAAACAGCGCGAAATGGGCTGGTTTCTCGGCTGGCTGCGGCGTATAAAGCGAGCTATGAGTTGGTGGTTGTGTTTGATAGTGGACGCAATATTGGGGTGCTGGATGCGGAAAGTTGCGTGGCGGGGGTCAGGGTTGTGTTTTCTCGGCATGGTGAAAGTGCCGATGCGGTAATCGAGCGGCTTTGTAGTGAAGCGCTGCATAAAGGCAGGGATGTGGTGGTTGCGACAAACGATGCAGCTGTGCGGGCGACATGCGCGGGAGCCGGAGCGGAGATTTTCTCGGCTACAAAAGTGCTGGAAGATGCGGGTGAGGCGGCGGAGTTGGCGGCAGAGTTCATGGAAGAAGAGACCGTGCAGAAGATGACGCTTGGAGATCGCTTGGATCCTTCCGTCTATGCCAAGTTGCGCGCGTTTGTGGAAGGCAAAAGTGAGCTGTAAGGGCCGTGGCCTGCCTTTGTTCACCACAGCATTGCCCTAATGTGGTGTTTTGCCTTCCGTTCTTGAACAATAGGTCTCACTTGTTTAATTTCATCCCCTTGCGCCCGCGTCACAATGCCACCACACGAACACGCAAAAGTGGTGTAAGATAAGTACCCACAAGCTGATGTGGCTCAATTGGTAGAGCAGCTGACTTGTAATCAGCAGGTTGCAGGTTCAAGTCCTGTCATCAGCTCCAGATAATAAGAGCGGGCGCCACCTCAGCACGCGCCCGTTTTTCATAAAGCAGAAGAAGCGGAGCAAAGATGGGTGTCCAAGAAAACATTGAGCAAATCAAAACCGATGGCCTAGCCGCCCTTAAGCAGGCCGCCTCACCAGAAGCTCTCGAGGAAGTACGGCTTGGGTTTCTCGGAAAGAAAGGTACGCTCACAAAAATCCTTAGATCCATGAAAGAAGTGAGCCCAGAAGAGCGTCCGCTTATAGGAAAGCTTGTAAATGCTGCCCAAAAAGAGCTTGAGTCTGCGCTTGCTGCCCAAAAAGAAATCTTGGAGGCGGCGGCTTTAGAGGAGCGCATTGCAGAAGGCACGATTGACGTCACGCTTCCGGCGCGTCCGTATGCGCAAGGGCACGCGCACGTTATTACCCAGATTGTCCAGGAGATTGAAAATCTTTTTATAGGTCTTGGCTACACAATCGTCGACGGCCCTTACGTCGAGACCGAGTACTTTAATTTTACCTCGCTTAATACGCCGGCAGATCACCCAAGTCGCTCGCCTCGGGACACGTTTTATGTGAAAACTAGCCGAGAGAACAACCAGGTAAGCGACTTGCTACTTCGCACACAGACATCGCCTGTGCAGATGCGCACTATGCAGGCGCAAAAGCCGCCCATTTATGTGCTTTGCCCTGGAAAGGTCTTTAGGCCTGACACCGCAGATGCCTCGCACTTGCCGCAGTTTACCCAGATAGAAGGGTTAGTTGTTGACAAAGGTATCACGTTTGCAGACCTTAAAGGCACGTTGGACTACTTTGCAAAGGCAATCTTTGGCGAGGAGCGAAAGACAAGGTATCGGCCGCATTTCTTTCCTTTTACCGAGCCAAGTTGCGAGCTTGACGTAAGCTGTGCGGCATGCGGCGGCTCGGGTTGCAAGTTTTGCAAGGGTGAAGGCTGGATTGAGGTTCTGGGTTGCGGCATAGTGGATGAGCAGGTTCTCATAAACGCAGGTATTGACCCTGAAGAATACAGCGGTTTTGCTTTTGGCATGGGAGCTGAGCGCGTGGCGTGTTTGCGCTATGGCTTGGGCGACATTAGAGAGCTCGTGCAAAACGACATGAGATTTTTGAGTCAGTTTTAAAGGAGAAGAGCTATGCGCGTTTCACTTTCTTGGCTTAAACAGCTGGTAGATATAGACGTTTCAACAGATGAGCTTGTGAGTCGCCTCATCGATACCGGAACCGAGGTCGAGGCCGTAGAGACTGCAGGAGAGGCCCTTAACCACGTTGTGGTAGGCTACGTTCTTACCTGCGAAGAGCATCCCAACTCAGACCATCTGCATGTGTGCACCGTTGACGTAGGCCCTGTTGGAGGGGCCGGCTCTAAGCCAGCAGCCCCGCTTACTATAGTCTGTGGCGCACCTAACGTAGCTGCTGGCCAAAAAGTTCCGGTTGCCTGTGTGGGCGCACAGCTTCCCGGTGACTTTAAGATAAAGAAGTCCAAGTTAAGGGGCGTCGAGAGTAATGGGATGATTTGCTCGGCTAGAGAACTTGGATTAGGACAGGACCACGACGGCATTATGGTACTCGACCAGGCAGCTCCGCTTGGCCAAAATATAGCAGAGTACCTGGGCATTTCAGACACCGTCCTCGTTTGCGAGATTACTCCTAACCGCCCCGACTGCCTCTCTATGCGCGGTTTTGCAAAGGAGGTAAGTGCTATTCTCGGCACGCCTTTACACCTTGCTTTTCAGTCGCCGAGAAACCCACACCCTGGCCAAAGTGCCCAGGTAGATGTGGAAGATCCCACGACCTGCCCGCGTTATGTGGCTCGCGTGATTCATAACGTACAGATTGGCCCTTCGCCGGCGTGGCTCACACAGACGCTTGAGGCAGCAGGTGTTCGCTCCATAAACAACGTGGTAGACATCTCAAACTACGTCATGCTACTTACCGGCCAGCCGCTTCATACGTTTGACTTTGACACGTATTCACACGATGAGGAGGGAAAAGCTCACGTAGTTGTGCGGCGTGCACATGCTTCTGAGAAAATCCAGACTCTCGATGGGATAGAGCGCACATTAGCGCCTGACATGCTCCTCATTACAGATGGCGGCAAAAAACCTATGGCGCTAGCCGGCGTTATGGGCGGCCTTGACTCAGAGATAAGCGACGCTACAACTTCAGTTCTTTTAGAAAGTGCCGTGTTTGCGCCGGGCATGATTAGCAAAACCAGTAGAGACCTGCAGCTTGTAAGCGAGGCTTCCCTTCGCTACGAGCGCGGCGTGGATCGCACTTTCTGCGACACCGCAGCAGACCTGGCGTGTGCGCTTTTAGAAGAGCTTGCGGGTGGCGAGGTAGAAAGCGGCGTTACCGATGTCTACAGTGAGCCGTATGAAGCCCCCACAATCACCCTTCGCTACCAGCGCGTTCGTGACATCACAGGCGCGCCAATCACAGATGATTTTATGATGGCAGCTCTCACGAGCCTAGGCTGTACTTGCGAAAACGCCTCCAGTAAAGACGCGACCGCGACCGTAACCCCGCCGCCTACGCGCCCAGACCTCACGCGCGAATGCGACCTTACAGAAGAAATCCTCAGGCTTTGGGGCATGAACCAGGTCACAGCAACCATTCCAAAAGGCACCAACGTCGCAGGCAAACGCACGCTAGAGCAGCTTCGCGCACAAACTATTGCGCAAAAGCTCATTGCCTTTGGTGCAAGTGAAGCCCAGACCTACTGCTTTGCCGAGAATACAGACAAAGAACTCCTGGGAAACCCTGACCTGCCAGCTCCGGTCGAGCTAATAAACCCCCTTACGCAAGACATGCGCACCATGCGACGCCTCATGCTACCAGGTCTTATGCGCGCGCTTCAGTATAACGTAGCCAGAAACATCACAGATGTCGCCCTTTTTGAACAAGGTCGCGTCTTCTATGCTAACCAAGAAAGCCCAGAAAACCAGCCAAAAGAGCCTTGCCACCTGGGCTTTGTGCTTACAGGAAATCGCACTCCCCGGGCTTGGAATGAGCACGAACGTGCTGTGGATTTTTATGATGCAAAAGCTGCCATTGAGACAATAACAGAAGCACTCAAGATTCCAAAACTGCGCTATAAAGAGGCAGACCCCGCAACATATCCCTGGCTTCAGCCTGGAAAAGCAGCTTTGGTGTACAGCAAAAAGACGCTCCTTGGCTGGGTGGGGGCAGTCCATCCCAACGCATGTGCGGCTTTTGCTGTCACCCAAGAAGTCATCGCGGCAGAGCTTGACCAAGACGCGCTGCTGGCACTTGCAGAACCGCTGCAAAAAAGCGCAATCAAGCCCACGCAAGACCAGCCTGCCATCAAGATTGACCTAGCGCTTGTGGTGCCAGATGAGCTTGACTACACCACTATCTACCAGCGCATTACCTCGGCTGGAGGCAAATACTTAGAGTCTGCCGTCCTTTTTGACGTCTACACCGACGCCACGCGCGTGGGCGAGGGCAAAAAATCCCTTGCGTTTACCCTCACTTTTAGAGCCCCCGACCGCTCGCTTACGTCAGAAGAGGTTGCAGCAAGCGTAGAAAAGCTCACGCAAAAGCTCGAGCGCGGCTTGAATGCCCAGGTAAGAGCTGGATAATCATATGCCTTCATGGAACATTCATGCGGCCCTTACTGAGCAGCTGCTTGCCTCAAACAAAGCCGCCGCGCTTGGCATTCAAGACACAAATGCATTCCTGTTTGGCAATCTCGTGCCCGACATCTACGTGGGCTACATGGTCTCTGATGCCTCTCACACGCTCCGCTATATCGACACCCATTTTGCAGATAGCACGCATATTCCGGTGCCGCGGGCGCAGGAGTTTTGGGATACCTACGTAGAGCCGCTCGCACATTCTGGAGGTGCAAACGACCTCACAAAAGGAGTCTGGGCTCACCTCCTCGCCGATAAAACCTACAACAAACGCGTTCGTGCCTATAATGCAGAACATCACATTCAAAACGGCGAGCAAACGCGCATAAAAAAGCAACACGATTTTGACCTGTTTGGTCACAGGTTGACGCCTTCGCAAAGGCTTGTAGTAACAAAAAGCCTGCTAACCGATGCAGCAAACTTTGCGCAGTATGCAATTGATCCAGATGATGTGTATGCCGCCAGTCGCGCGTTTTCCTCATATTTAGAACGTATGAAAAAAGCTCCAAAAGAGACAACGTACCAGCTGTTATCGCAGGCGTTTATTCAAGAAACCTTTGACGAGATTGTAAAGATGGTTGCACACAAGCTGGCTAACTATCAGGCTCGCGTCACAAATACGCAGGTAGCACCCAAGATTGAGCGGCCAATATATCCTATAGGACCTCCTCCAAGTATCCTTCTAGCCAACGACCCCCAAGCAGCCGCCGCCTACAAAACACGACATTGATATAACGCGATACGTACTATGTGCAATTTCAATGTATAATACAGGCTATGGTAAGCGAACTTGCTATTCATTTATGCCTAGAAGGATGGCCTAGCTTTATTAAGCTAAAAGAAGATGCCTCTACCCTTCCGCTCTTCTTTTTGAAAACCTCGCCGTTCACGACCTGTCTGTCTACGCCCAGGCACTTCCTACTGCAAGTTGGCATCCTCTCTACCATTACCAGGCTTCGGATGGCCGAGAAACCCCAGCTCATTCCGCTTGCTTCAAGTGTGCCATTTTCCGCAAAAATGGCACACTTAGAAACCAGCCCTGCTTTTCGTCACCAGAAGTCCCTAGGACACCGACCGCTCAAAGGTGAGATACTCAAAGGAAACGCCAGCTTTAGTAATGCCGCCATCTTGAGACTCAACAAGTACCCACTCTGGTCCTAGCTCGCAGAAGAAGGCATCTGCCTCTGGCACTTCAATGTGGTTCTGCGTCAAGAAGATGCGGTCTGTGTGTAAAAGAAACTCGCGATAGACGCGCTCGCCACCTATAATCCAGATGGGTTTCTCGGAAGCGTGAGCTAATAAGAGTGCTTCCTTAACAGAATGCGCCACTTTGACGTGAGGTGCCTGCCACGCCGTTTGACTTGTAAGCACAATGTTTTCTCGGCCAGGCAATGCGCCATGAGGAAAACTCTCAAACGTAGACCTGCCCATAACAACAGTACCACCCATCGTGAGTTCTTTAAACCGCAGCATATCGGCTCGGTTTGGCACAATAAGCCCGCCGTTTTTTCCAATGGCATTATGTTCAGCAACGCTTACAATGGCAGAAATCACGTGAGCTCCTTTAGCTAGTGTCCTAAATCGCAATGGGAATGTTTTTAATTTGTGGCCCATGCTCGTAGTTTTCTACGTGTAAGTCGGCCGTGGTAAAGTCGTAGAAATTTGTTACAGAAGGGGTGAGCCACACGTGTGGCGCTGGGTAGGCTGGGCGAGAAATAAGCTCTTCTACCAGCGGAATGTGGCGGTCATAAATGTGAGCATCGGCAATGACGTGCAAAAGCTCACCAGCCTCCATCCTTGACACCTGTGCCACCATCATAAGCAAAATCGCATACTGACACACATTCCAATTATTCGCAGCAAGCACATCTTGTGAGCGTTGATTCAAAATCATATTAAGCGTTGGTCGCTGCTTTCCCGCCTCTTGTGTCACGTTATACGTCACCGAATACGCACACGGATAAAGCCCCATTTCGTGAAGATCAGAGAAAGTATAGGTATTGGTCATAATGCGCCGCGAAAAAGGCGTGTGCGAAAGATCATAGAGCACGCGATCCATCTGGTCCATCTCGCCTTCTGGATAGTGCGCCACCTGCCCAATTTGGTAGCCGTACGCTTTGCCAATACTGCCATTCTCATCTGCCCACGCATCCCAAATGTGACTGTTAAGATCTGCTATATTGTTTGATTTTTTTTGATAAATCCATAATATCTCATCCATGGCACTTTTAAGAGCGGTTCTTCTAAGCGTAAGTGCTGGGAACTCTTTTCTTAGATCATACCGAGAAACCCATCCAAATATCTTCTTGGTATAAGCTGGGCTTCCGTCTTCCCAATGTGGACGAACGGCGGCTCCCTCTGTGGTCGTTCCGTGCTCTAAAATCTCTTTGCACATGGTACAAAATATGGTATCTGCCTGGCTCATGCTTCTCCTTTCAAGAGGTGTTAGCTGGGGTCAGTTCCTGATAAGTAGCGCTCTCCGGTATCTGGAAGGATTACAACTATGGTTTTGTGAGCGTTTGCAGCTTCATTTGCAAATAGCTGAGCTGCAGCAACAGCAGCACCGCTTGAAATACCACAAAACAAGCCGGAGACCTCAGCGATTGCAGCTTGGGTAAGAAGTGCCGTTTCAGAAGGCACCGCTATCACGCGGTCTACTAAGCTTGCGTTGTAGTTTTTGGGAATAAAGCCAGCTCCTATGCCTTGAATTTTGTGAGGTCCTGCTTTTCCTCCAGAAAGTACTGGGCTTTCTGCAGGTTCAACCGCTATCGCTTCTATCTCGGGCTTTTGTTCTTTTAGATATTTGGCACACCCCGTGATGGTGCCCCCTGTGCCAACACCTGCAACTAAGACATCCACGCTGCCTTCTGTTGCGTTCCATATTTCTGGCCCTGTGGTAAGGTAGTGCGCCTGCGGGTTGGCTGGATTGTCAAATTGGCCGCACATGTAGGAGTTGGGGGTGGTAGCAAGCAGCTCCTGCGCGCGTTCAAGAGCGCCTTTCATCCCTTTGGCGCCAGGTGTTAACACCACCTCCGCCCCGTAGGCACGAGCGAGCTTGCGCCGCTCTACGCTCATAGTTTCTGGCATGACGAGCTGCATATGGTATCCACGGGCTGCAGCGAGCATGGCAAGCGCGATGCCAGTGTTTCCGCTGGTAGGCTCTATCAGTGTGCCGCCTGGTTGGATGGCGCCGGTTTTCTCGGCGGCGTTAAGCATCTCTTTGGCAGCTCGATCCTTTACAGATCCCCCCGGGTTTTGCGCTTCAAACTTTCCAAGCAACGTGGCGCGGCCTTCTATGAGTGCGCTTAAGTCGATAAGCTGCGTGTTTCCAATGGCTTCGCTAACGTTTTTTGCAATTTGCATGCGTGCTCCTTAGTTTGTTGCCGTTTCAATCGCTTGCTTTAGTTCAAAAAGGCCCGCTTTTGTTTTGGCAGAAACAGGCAGAACAGCGAGCTCGTTAATGCCTAATGCAGAAGCGGTATCGTGTGCGGCCTGCTTACTGCGCGCGCGAGAAAGCTTATCACACTTAGTAAGCACCACCACAAAGGGCAGCTTTTGCTCTTGCAAATAAGCCACCATGCTAAAGTCAAGCGGCTGCGGCTCATGCCGAGCATCGACCAAGCACACCACAAGATTGAAACTTCGGTTCTGAGAAAAATAGCCATCTATAAGCTCTGACCAGCGCTCTTTTTCACTACGCGATGCGGCGGCATAGCCGTATCCAGGA
>CANBCO010000007.1 GCA_947367165.1 uncultured Coriobacteriaceae bacterium | reverse complement strand
TCGGAGATGTGTATAAGAGACAGGATTTGAACCGTCGACACCCGCTTTAGGAGAGCGGTGCTCTATCCCCTGAGCTACGAGGGCGTGTTTCACCACTAATTGGTTCTTTTAAATATAGCATTTTTTTGTAATGAACCACTGTCACCACCGCCAGCATCTGTTCCGCCACCACTATCCGAGCCTCCTCCTCCAGAGCCGCTGTCAGACCCTCCTCCTGAGCCGGAGTCCCCGCCGCTACTCTTGGGGCCTAGGCTAATAGTGAGCGAAACAGTCGTTCCTTTGGGCTGATTACCGCTCGGTGTATAAGAAACAACACATCCTTTTTCAATAGTATCTGAGTATTTTTGGTTATCAACACTTGCCGAGAAACCCGCCCTTTCAAGCGCTGCGATAGCATTTGATTGTGAATAGCCGGTCACATCTGGAACGGTTGCGCTTCCGGCACCCGTGCTGATATAGAACGTCACGGTGCCGCCTTTATCAATCTGAGCACCTGCAGCTGGGGTTTGACGTGCTACCTTTCCTGAATCAACTGTATCGCTTTGTACTGAACTCATTTGTGCTGTCAAACCTAGTGCGGTAAGGGTTGCTCGGGCTTCTGTCTCTGTCATGCCGGATAGATCTGGAACGCTAACTTGCTTCACTGGTTCTTTTCCGCTTGAAATAGTGATAGCAACAGAATCGCCTTTCTTAGCAGAACTACCACCCTCTGGATCTTGTGCCATCACTTTTCCTTGATCTACCGTATCGGATGACTGAATAGTGATGTTTCCAACTTTTAAACCAAGCCGTGTAATAGCATTTTGTGCAGAGCTTTGGTCCATTCCCACCAAATCCGGAACGGTAATGTTTTCTGTAGTTTCACTTGTGTTTGAAGGGTTTTCTCCAAAAAGACCAAAATTAAATGCAAGAACTACTCCAGTAACGAGCAGGGCTGCCACAAGTATAGAGATGATGATGGCAGCCTTCTTTTTTGAAGAGCTTTTTTGTGGCTGTCCATACAAGCTTGTGTTTTGACCAAGAGAAGCTTTTGGTAAAACGCCGGTATTTGCTCCGTTTTGCCCCGCTTGTTGTGGAGGACGATTAAGTTGCGTGGTTTGAGGAGCAGGCATCATTGTTGTGGCGTCTGCACTTGGAATGACTACTTTATTACCTGCGAGATAATCGGTTAACGCACGGCGAAGCTGTTCTGCACTTTGGAAACGATTTGCAGGATCTTTTTCTAAGCACTTTAAAATAATAGCTTCAAGCTGAGTGTCTACGTTTGGATTAATGCTTGAGGGTGGCTTTGGGGCTTCGTTTACTTGTTTGAGCGCAACAGAAATGGCGTCTTCGCCTTTAAAAGGTACGGTGCCGGTTGCTGCCTCATACATGACTATGCCAAGAGAATAGATATCAGAGGTGGGCCCCAACTGTTTTCCTTGTGTTTGCTCGGGTGAGACATAGTGAGCCGTTCCCAAGACCGAATTGTCCTGTGTTAAGTCGCTATTTTTTGCTCGAGCGATACCAAAATCCATGACTTTGATGTTGCCGTCGGGCTGCACCATGATATTTTGCGGCTTAATGTCTCGGTGAATAATGTCGTGCCTGTGCGCAACGCTTAAGGCCTGGCAGATTTGTGAACCTATTTGCGCTACTTTTCGAGAACTTAAGGCACCATGTGTACGTATTCCTGTTTTAAGGTCGGTGCCTTTGAGATATTCCATAACGATGTAGTAAGTTTTGTTGTCTTCGCCCCAGTCAAAGATACCTACAATGTAGGGGGACTGAAGAGCCGCAGCGGCTTGTGCTTCTTGTTTGAAACGCGCTGCGAATGAGGGGTCGCTTGCATATTGGGGAAGCATCGTTTTGACAGCTACCGGCCTTCCGAGCACTGTATCTGTGCCGCGGTACACCGTTGCCATGCCTCCAATTCCAATTTTGCTTTGGATGCGATATCTGTTTCCAAAAAGTTTCTCTGCCATGCTTAGGCTCCTTGTCCTAACGTATGCGCTTGTGCGCACGCAACTCTTATCATTTTGACACCACACTTAATGCCTGTTTTAATACTTTTCCTGCCACTTGCGTAGCAACTCCATGCATGTCTTGACCTTTTTTGCCTTCAAGACAAATTGAAATTGCTATTTTTGGATCGTCGTAAGGGGCAAATCCAATAAAGAGGGAGTTTACGTTGTTTCCGGTTTCTGCAGTACCAGTTTTTCCCGCTACTTTAACTCCTGCTATGCTCGAAGCGGTACCGGTTCCGCTTGTTGTAACTTCGAGCATCGCTTCTGCAACGTCTTTTGCTGTGTCTTCGGTGATGGCTTGCCCTAAAGATTTGGTTGAACCCGAAGAAGCAACAGAGCCATCATTGCTAATGACTTGACTTACCAAATACGGTTCGAGGACGACTCCTTTGTTTGCAATAGCAGCTGCCAACACGGCATTTTGCATAACGGTGGTTTGTGGGCCAGCCGGGCTTGCATGCTCGCCTACAGGCTGTCCGCAACCCGCCCAAGCCGTTTCCCACTCGGTCATTTCTGCCGGATCTGGCATAAGCGATGCGGTGGTGGTAAAGTCTTGCCCCAGGCGTTTAGCATACCCAAACGCATCGGCATAACGCACGAGTGCATCTGCGCCTAAGTCGTCTGCAACTTGTCCAAAGACCGTGTTTGCAGAGTAGGCAAAGGCTTGCGCTAACGAAAGCGAGCCGTAGCCTTTCAAATCATCATTGGTTACTTTTGCGTTTCCTATTTCAATGCTTGCCGGGGCCTCGTAATTGGTTTTAAGTGTGGCCTTTTTAGAATCAAGTGCTGCGGCTAACGTAACCACTTTAAACGTAGACCCGGGCGGATAAAGTGCTGCAGTCGTCCTATCTACAAGCGGCGCATCTTTACTGCTTTCTCCCTTCATAATCTGCTCGAGCTCATCATAAGAATAGGTAGGTCCACTTGCTTTTCCAAGAACTGCGCCGGTGGAGGGGTCGAGAACGACAATCGCCCCATTATAATCTTTAAGTGCATCTTCGCAGGCTTTTTGAATTTTAGAGTTTATGGTAAGGCGCACAGAGTTGCCTGGCTGCGTAACACCGGCGATGGAATTAAGAGCGCTAATAAGGGAGGTGTAGTTGTTCTTGCCACTTAGGGTGTTGTTAAGCGTGGCCTCCAGTCCACTTGCGCCGTATTTCTCGGAAATGTAACCCACAGTATGTGAAGCGAGAGAGCCTTGTGGATAATTACGTGTATACGCTCCGTCATCACTTTTTACGCTTTCGGCGAGCACGACTCCATCAGACGTTATGATGGAGCCACGTTGAACTAAGCTTGCTTTTGCGATGGCATGGTTATTGTTTGGCATGTTTTGATATTCTTCAGCTTTGACGAGCTGAATGTAGGTTAGGTTAGCAATAAGTGCTGCAAAAAGAAGGGCAAAAAATGTTACGAGTACAATGAGACGTTTTGAAAGGGCAATGCGGCCCATAACTCCTGACTCAGGCGTTTTAAGACCAAAAGAAAGGCGTGCTTCGGCAGCATGTTTGGGACGGTCTACCTTTTGTTTTTTTGGAAAGAGCACGTCAAGGATTTGCTTGGCAGAAAAACCTGATTGATAGGCTAAAGGCCGGTCGCCTTCTGTGGCAATTCCTGAGCCAACAAGCTCGGTGGCATGTCCCGTGCCTTGGTCTCCACAGCGAAGCAAAAGTCCCACAATAATAAAGCTTGCAATGAGAGAAGAGCCTCCCTGGCTCATAAAAGGAAGCGTCACGCCGGTAAGCGGAAGCAGTCGCGTAACACCAGCGACAATAAGAAATGCCTGAAAACAGACGGCTGTAGTAAGACCAACTGCAGTAAAGGCTGCTAAATCACTTTTTGCACGAGCCGCTGTAGCAAAACCGCGGATGGCAAAGAGCATAAAGAGGAGCAAGATAGCACTTGCTCCGAGAAGCCCCAGCTCTTCGCCTATGGCACTAAAAATGAAGTCAGACTCTACAACGGGAATAGCGGGAACGCCTAGGTTGCCTCCGGCGAGTCCTTTTCCCATTCCTGTTCCAAAAAGACCTCCGTCTGCAAGGGAGAAAAGAGATTGTACCAGCTGGTATCCTTGGCCTTTTGCGTCTGCAAAAGGATCAAGCCAGATATCAAACCGCACGCGAACATGACGAAAGAGAAAATAGCAAGCAATTGCGCCTAAAACAAGTAGCACAACAGCAATGAGAACGTAACTCCATCTTCCGGTGGTAACGTAGAGCATAACTACAAAGATAGTAAAGAACAAAAGAGCACTTCCCAGGTCTGTCTCAAATACAACGATGGCAAGGGAAAGGCCCCACATAATAAAAACGGGAAGAAGCATCCTTAACCGAGGAATTTTAAACGGCCCAATCTTTTGCACCGATGCCGATAAAAGCTCTCGGTTTCCAGCTAGATAACTCGCCAAAAAGAGAACGATGGCAACTTTGGCAAGCTCTCCTGGTTGAAATTGTACAGGCCCGAGCGAGAGCCAGAGTTTCGAGCCGCCCTTCTCGGAACCAAACAGCATAGGAAGCAAGATAAGAGCAATGCCCACGACACCTATGGTGTATTTATAGCGAGAAAGGCCGTCTAAGTTTCTTACAATAAGCAGTGTAGCGACCATGATGCCCACGCCAACATAGAGCCAAATAACTTGGTTTAAGGCCAAGTCTGGTCGTAATCGCGTTACAAACGTAATTCCAATGCCACTTAATACAAAAACAATGGGCAAAATGACTTGGTCTGCGTTTGGTGCCAAAAAACAGATGGCGACATGAGCAACGATGAAGGCCAAAATAAGTCCGATGGGCACAATAAACGTGTTGAGCTCAAAAGGAAGTCCGGCGTCAACCACGTACATAATGTAGAGAAGTGCTACGGGCAAAACGCCTGCTAGCAAGAGCAAAAGCTCAGTTGGGCGCCTTCTTGAAGACTGCTGGTAGATTTCGCCAGCTTCAAGCGCAACTACGTCTTGCGAAGTGCGTCTTTTGCTCATTTCCCATCACCCCCTTCTGCGTCTTGATTTGGCTCTGCCAAAAAGGAGGCTTCTGGATTTGTCTGTTGCGAAAAATCCCCACCTTGGTCTTGCGAATCTCCTGAAAGGCTGTCATCTGGAGTATTGCCGGGTTGCTCGGCTGTTTCATTTTCTTCTGCAGCTTCAACCGTTGCCTGTTTTTGTTCGTCAGAATCTTTTTTGTAGCTTTCAATTGTTTTATGCGCATCGGCTTGGCTTGGAACGGCAACGTTTGACTCTACTTTTGCCTGAAACTCTGGCGTTAAATCTTGCAGGGCAATATCGGTGTTTTCCACCATTTGAGAGAGACCAAAGCCTGCAAAGTTTCCGGGAAATCCCCGATAAATACCTACAGAATCTCCATAAGGAGCGATGTAGTAACTGGTGGAATAAAAGAAGGCGCCTACCCCAATAAGGGCTGCAAGGGTAAGGCAAATGACGCTCGCCCATACAGCAAACGTACGTTTTGCTCGCTTCTTTTTTGTTTCTTGCACGCCATCGTCAAGCACATCAATTACCACAACGGTGACATTATCTTTTCCTCCAGCAACTAAAGCTGCTGAGACAAGCGCATCTGCACAATCTTGCGGCTTTTTTGAATTGATGCAGAGGTCTTCAATTTGTGCATCACCAATCATGGAAGAGAGACCATCTGAGCATATGACGATTCGCTCGCCTTTTTCTACGTCGAGTGTAAAGTGGTCAGCATACATGTCTTGGTCGCTTCCAAGTGCACGTGTAAGAACGGAACGCTTGGGATGAACGCGTGCTTCATCTGCGGTGATTGCACCTTGGTCTACAAGCTCTTCAACGTAGCTGTGGTCATGGGTGACACGTACCACAATTCCATTATGAAGCAGGTAAATACGCGAATCCCCTACATGTGCGCAGGCGAGCTTATTGTTCTCAAGAATGCATGCAGTCAGCGTGCAGCCCATCCCCGCTGTGCCCCTTCCAGCTTCTGGAGCTTTTAAAACAGCAAGGTTAGCGGCTTCAACTGCTTTTGCAAGTGCCGAGGCGTCAGCAGTTTCTGGGGCTTGTTTGGCAAGCGTATGAATGGCGATGGAGCTTGCAACTTCTCCAGCTTCTTCGCCCCCCATACCGTCTGAAACGGCAAAAAGTGGCGGACGACAGAGGTAGGAGTCTTCGTTATGCTCGCGAATAAGCCCAACGTCAGAACGAGAGCCCCAAGCGATTTTGCCGTCTTCGCCAAAATCGCAGTCTGCATCCGGCCTGCTTTCTAGGTCGATAAGGGCGGTTTTCTCGGGTGCGTCACTCATGATTGCTATTTTCTACTTACTCGCATGATTGCGTCGCCTATCTGAATATCATCGCCATCGCGAAGTGCAACCGGCTCATAAATGGTATTTCCGTTTACCATGGTTCCGTTGGTGGAACCAAGGTCTTCAAGGACAAGTGAAGGGCCTTGCAGAGAAAGGCGGGCGTGATTTCCCGAGACGTACTCTTCTTCGATGACAACGTCACACGAAGGAGAGCGACCAATAACGATAGGGCCGAGCAAATCAACGTGAAGCCCACGTAGGTTTTTTGGCCCTTTTTCAAGATCAAGCATCCAAATTGAGGCATCTTTTCGCTGCCCTTTTACCAGACGTATTCCTGTGCGCATGACCGAAAAAAGAAAGAGATAGAGAAGGACTACGAGAAGAATTCGGCCGGCAAAAAGAAGATAGTCAATCACCTTAATCCTCCCTAAACTCGAGGTTTGTGAGGCCAACGGTGATAATATCTCCGTCGTGCAGGGAGACTTCGGTAATGTCTTCGTTATTTACCAGTGTGCCGTTTGTGGAATTGAGATCAACTATCATCCACAGGCCGTGTTCGTACGTTATTTCTGCATGTCTTCTACTTACGTTTGGATCGTCAAGGGCGATTGCCCCTCCACCTGCCTGACGCCCGATAAGAAGCGAAGGCGCAGTTACGGGATAGGTTTTTCCCGAGCGACGGTCTACAAGAAGGGCTTCAATGACGGGTTTACGAGGTGCTGCATGCCTTGGTGTGCCGTCGTCCTTGTTCAAATCATGCGCGCGCGCTACCCGGGAGCTTGAAACCAAAGGCGTAGAGGAAATTCCTGGTTGGGACGCCTTTTGTGACTGGGGCGTGAGGTCAAGACCCTCTTTAAAGCCGTCGTCAGCCGACGCATTGTTTTGGTGCGACCGTGGTGCAACTTCTTTTTCTTGAGAGTTTTGCGCATCGTTTTTTTTGCGCGAACGTGAAGAAGAAGCATGCGAGCGTTTTGAGGGGGTGTTTTGCTGTGCTGCTTGCGTGAGAAATTCTGCCTCTTCAGCTCGCACTTTATCAAGCGTTACGGGGTCGATATTCTCGGCAAACACAAAGAAACGAGCTCGCTTAAGCTCTTGGTCAGGCATAAAGCGTACAACGGGGTCGCTCAAGAAACGAATGTCTTTTCTGTCAGCTTGGGCGCGCAAAAACAGCGTGAGCTCTTTTACAATTTGGCGATAGACAGGCATGAGCTGCATTGCTGCTTCGGGCGAAACGAGAATAGTAAAAAGACCTGGCGCAACCGACTGCCCATCAATTTGATAGGTTTCTTTTTTGAGCTGCTTCGCTGCTTCGTGTGCCAGCTTTTTAAAAGAAAAAGGCACCGTTTCCTGCGAGGCCTCGGCTAGCACGTCTTCTGCTCGATCTTCGAATACGTTATAAAAGTTCATCCTTTAAGTCTCCTATGTCTGTTATTTGCGCCTAAACTGCCAAATCAGCACAAACATAAGTACTAAAGAGCCTACCAAAAAAGCCGCGTTTATGCCAGCGAAAATGCTAAAAGAAGCTAAAGACGTGTAGCTGTAAGCGACTGCCCAGGCAATAAGCATACAAATTGCGCTTACAAGTTGGGCCAGATAAGGGAATCGTTTTGTGAGTGTACCAGCAAGAGCACCTCCCGTGCAAGAAGCGACAATTGTCAAGGCGATGATAGGCCAAAAGCGAGTAAAAAACTGCTCAGGAGGCAAAAATTGCATCCATACCAGCCAGGCTCCTGCTGTACCTAGTCCAGCCGAGAAACCCGCAGCAATCCCACTTGTAAGCATAAAAGCAGGCCCTCCAGGATTCCACGCTGGAAGCAACGTTGCTAAAGGAAGTAGCGTGAGAGCGGGAACAAACGGTTTATAGGCAGCTATTCGCGTTGCCCAGAAAGCACTTAAGATAGCGATAAGTGCCGAGAAAAGCAGCCCGGCTGGTGTGTGGTTTATAAGAGCTGCACTAAAAGAAAGGAGCCAAAAGCACGAGAGAGCAGATACGGCTGGAAGGAAAAAGGCCAGGATGGCTCCAGCTAAGGGTGCCACAATTGAAGTCCAGGCAGGAATTGCGCCTGGAAAGTGAAGGGAAAGTGCAAAAAAGCTCACAAACACTATGGAAGCAACCAGAAGAGGCGCCACTGCTTTGATGAGAATCTTGGTTGCAAGGGGATGACGCGTGGCAAACGTATCGAGCGCGCGCCATTCGTGTTCTGCAAAGTCATCTTCTGTTTCCTCGGATAGGAGAGAAGTGAGAGATGCTTTTCCTTCTTTGGCATCTCCTAGAGTGGCCAGGGCTTCCTCTTGAAACTCTTCTACCGAGCTCATGCGCGCTGTAGGGTCTTCTGCCATAGCACTTGCAAGTGCGACACTTGTTTGTTCTGGCAGCTCTGCTTCTAGAAGACGTGCAGGCGTTGCGCCTTTTTTTATTGCCTTTAAAGACTGCGAATCGGTTCTTGTTTTGAATGGGTTTTCACCAAGGAGTGCCTCGTAACATACCGTTGCAAGTGAGAAAATGTCGCTTCTCTCGTCCACAAAGTCGCCTGTGAGTTGCTCGGGCGGCATGTATCCAAGCGTTCCTCCACGCGCATCGCCAAACCCGGCTGCGCTCATAAGGGAAGCCATACCAAAGTCTGTGAGCTTTACGTTTCCGGCTCTGTCTATAAGTACGTTTGCGGGCTTAATATCTAGGTGAAGGACGCCGTTTTCATGGGCATAAGCAAGGGCTGAGCTTAGTGCGCTAAAAACATAAGCCGCTTCATCATAGATAAGAACGCCTCCTTCTACGCGATGGAGCAGCTCTAGAAGTGAACAGCCGTCAACATATTCCATGACCAGATAAGCGTAGTCGTCATCGGTAATAAAGTCATAAACAGTGACGATATTTGGGTGCGCTAGAAAGCTCGACGCTCTTGCTTCTGCGAGTGCTTCTTCAAAAGTGGTAGTTTG
>CANBCO010000006.1 GCA_947367165.1 uncultured Coriobacteriaceae bacterium | reverse complement strand
TTATAGCAGGCCTTGAAGTTTTACAAAAACCCTGTGAAGTCTTGGTTTTTTCTGACTCTCAATACGTAGTGCAAGCGCACAAACAAGGTTGGCTTAAAAAGTGGCAAGAAAAAGGGTGGCGGGGAAGTGATAAAAAAGCGGTCAAAAATATCGATCTTTGGAAACGTTTAGTGGCTGCCGAGAAACCCCACACCGTGCACTATGAGTGGGTAAAGGGGCACGCCGGAAATGAGTACAACGAACGGTGCGATGCGCTTGCCACAGCTGCTGCAGATGTAGGGCCGCATACCGAAGACGATGGGTTTCTCGGCTTTACGCAGGCAAGCTTGACTTGGTAGCAAAAAAGTAGTACACTTGTTCGGTTATAGCAAAACTGGTAAAGTATCTAGGAGTAGGTATGGCCGAAAAAGAGATTGTGATTCGCGGCGCGCGCGAGCACAACTTGCAAAATATATCGCTTAACATCCCTCGTGACAAACTTGTGGTGGTGACAGGGCTTTCTGGCTCGGGGAAGTCTTCGCTTGCTTTTGACACAATTTATGCCGAGGGACAGCGCCGCTATGTTGAGAGTTTGTCGAGCTACGCGAGGATGTTTTTGGGGCAGATGGACAAGCCCGACCTTGACTCTATTGACGGGCTTTCACCTGCAGTATCCATTGATCAAAAAACGACCTCAAAAAATCCACGTTCTACCGTAGGAACTGTTACAGAAATCTATGATTATTTGCGACTTTTATTTGCGCGCATAGGCATTCCCCACTGTCCTGAGTGCGGACGCGTGATTGAGCGCCAAACAACAGATCAAGTAGTCGATAAGCTTATTGAGGCAGGAGATGGCAGAAGGGCGTATATGCTTGCTCCTGTGGTAATTGGCAGAAAAGGTGAGTTTGTAAAGCTCTTTCAAGAGTTAAGAAAAGAAGGCTTTGCAAGGGTTAGGGTAGATGGAGAGGAACGCGATCTTTCCGAGAAAATCAAGTTGGACAAAATGTATAAACATACCATTGAAGTCGTGGTAGACAGGGTGGTTATTAAAGCGTCGTCACGCTCTCGTATTGCAGAGGCCGTAGAAACTGCAACCAAGCTTTCCAATGGGGCTCTTTCTGTGTGGTTGCTTCCAAATCGAGACGACCCAGAAGACAGCAGTGGTGAGATGCTTTCCTACTCGTTGGCACTTGCCTGTCCAGTTCATGGTCACTCTATAGACACGCTGGAACCACGTGATTTCTCGTTTAATGCTCCATATGGAGCGTGTCCTGAATGCGAAGGTTTAGGCGTGAGAAGAGTGGTAGACGTAACACGACTCATTGAGGATGATACAAAAACGGTGACAAACGGTGTGTTTGGCTCGCTTTTTAATCATTCCAACTATTACCCGCAGATTTTCTCGGCTGTTATTGAGCACTTTGGCGAAGACCCAAAAAGTGCTTGGAAAGATCTTTCAAAAAAGGTGCAGCGGGCTCTTTTAGATGGCATTTATGGCGAAAAGATTAGAGTGAACTATAAAACTCTTGATGGACGTAAAACCCACTGGTTTGTAGAGTACAGCGGAGTTCGCTCCATTTTGTTTGAACGCTATCAAGAAAGCGAAAATGAGAATTTAAAAAGAAAGATTGAAAAATTTATTGTAGAAGAACCTTGTCCTTCTTGTCATGGGGCGCGGCTAAAACCAGAGATTCTAGCTGTAACGGTAGGGGAGAAATCCATTTATGAAGTATGCGAGATGAGCTGTGGAGCTTCTCTGGATTTCTTTGAAAACCTTACGCTTTCAAAGCGCCAGGCACTTATTGGAGAGCGCGTGGTAAAAGAGATTAGAGAGCGGCTTCGCTTTTTGGTTAACGTAGGCCTTGATTATTTAACGCTATCGCGCTCGGCGGTGTCTTTGTCTGGCGGAGAAGCTCAGCGTATACGGCTAGCTACCCAAATTGGTGCCGGTCTCATGGGAGTTCTCTACATTCTGGACGAGCCTTCAATTGGCCTTCATCAAAGAGATAACGAGCGGCTTATTCAAACGCTTGAACATTTGCGCGACTTAGGAAATACCGTCATTGTAGTTGAGCATGATGAAGACACTATTTTGGCGGCAGACTACGTTGTTGATATGGGGCCAGGAGCTGGAGAAAACGGAGGTCACGTGGTTGTTGCAGGCTCTTCAAAGGAGGTAATGGCTTGCAAAAATTCTTTAACCGGCCAGTACTTAAGTGGTAAAAAAATTATCAAGCTGCCCCTTCAGAGGAGACGTTCTAAAAAGGGAAAGGTTTCTTTAAAAGGGGCATCTGCAAACAACTTAAAAGAGGTAGATGTTGACATTCCATTAGGCGTCTTTACCGTGGTCACCGGGGTATCTGGATCTGGTAAGTCATCGCTTATAACCGATACGCTAGCTCCAGCACTTACCAATGCCGTCCAGCACGCCCAGCACCTTGTAGGGCCTTACAAAAAACTAACGGGCCTTTCTAAAATTGATAAAGTCATCGATATAGATCAGTCGCCTATTGGGCGGACTCCTCGCTCAAATCCTGCTACCTATATTGGTCTTTGGAGTGATTTACGTGCGCTTTTTGCTTCTACACCTGAGTCTCGGCTTCGTGGATACTCGCCTGGGCGTTTTTCATTTAACGTAAGTGGAGGACGCTGTGAAGCATGCAAAGGAGACGGACAAATAAAGATTGAAATGAACTTTTTGCCCGATATTTATGTACCGTGCGAAGTATGTCACGGTAAAAGATATAACCGAGAAACCCTAGAAATAACCTATCACAACAAATCTATTGCTGATGTATTAGAGATGACTGTGACTGAGGCGTTGGCGTTTTTCTCGGCTATTCCTTCTATCAAGAACAAATTGCAGACGCTTTATGATGTAGGACTTGGCTACATAAAGTTAGGACAACCTGCCACAACGTTATCTGGCGGAGAAGCCCAGCGCGTAAAATTAGCAAAAGAACTACATAGAAAGCAAACGGGAGATACGTTCTACATTTTGGATGAACCTACTACTGGTCTTTCATTTGAAGATGTTCGGCAGCTTTTAGAAGTTCTGCAACGTCTGGTTGATGCGGGAAACACCGTTTTGGTTATTGAGCATAACCTTGATGTAATAAAGGTTGCAGATAATATCATTGATTTAGGCCCTGGTGGTGGGGACAAAGGCGGATATGTAATCGCTACGGGAACGCCAGAAGAGGTAGCTGCAAACCCTGAATCTGTGACAGGGCATTTCTTAGACCTTGCACTACAAAAAACGCGGGCATTTGAGCAAAAGGCGGCTCAAAACTCTTAAAAGCAATTTGTGCGCCTTTTGCTACACTTATGTCTTATGAAAAAAAGAAGAGATAAAGAAGAGCTTATCCAAGAAGGCGAAGTAGACGTTGATGAAGCTTTGGTCGGGCGCTCGGCTGCTCTTATGAGTGTGCTCGTTATTGTAAGCAGGCTCACTGGATTTTTTAGAACGTGGGGGCAAGCTTTTGCGCTGGGAGTTACTGTTACTGCAAGCTGCTATACGGTAGCAAACAATCTTCCCAACCAGCTCTATGAGCTGGTGATGGGAGGACTAATCTCGACCGCATTTTTGCCTGTATACTTAAGTCTAAAGAGAAAAGCAGGGCAAAAAGGGGCAAATACCTACGCTTCAAATCTCTTAAGTATCGTCTTAATTCTTATGGGGATTATCTGCGTTTTTGGGTTTATCTTTGCTTTTCAAGTGATACTTACGCAGTCTGCAGGTGCAAGTAAAGACTTTGATTACGACTTGGCCATTTACTTCTTTAGGTTTTTTGTTATAGAAGTGATGCTGTATGCGCTCTCCTCAATTTTGTCTGGTCTTTTAAATGCTGAAAGAGATTATGTATGGTCCAACGCAGCACCCATTTTTAACAATATCATCTGTACGCTTTCGTTTGTGTTTGCTTGGCTTTTATTTCCTGTCAATGAAGGAGCTGCGCTGTTAGTGTTAGCAATTGGAAACCCGGCAGGCGTACTTGTGCAAGTGCTTTTACAAATTCCGTCCTTAAAAAAGCACGGGATTCGTTTGAGGCCTTACATCAACTTTCATGACCCCGCATTAAAAGAGACACTTTCTATAGGAGTTCCAAGCGTGGTGGCTATGATATGCGCCTTTGTGACAGTAAGCGTCCAGTCAAGCTACGCTCTTCAGGTGACAGCCAAAGGGGCTGCTATCATCTACTATGCACGGCTTTGGTACACGTTGCCGTATGCCATATTGGCTATTCCTATTACCATTGCTATGTTTACTGAGCTCAGCGAAGCTTATTCAAATCAAGACATGCATAAGTTTAAAAAAGGAATTGTGAGCGGGACAAGCAGAATCTTTTTCTTTCTTATCCCGTTTGCTCTTTTTGTTCTCATTTTTTCGCCCGCCCTTATCTCGCTTTTTAACGGTGGTTCATTTACCTCAGAAGACGTGGGCATGACCGCAGCTTACTTGGGAACACTTGCGCTTTCCCTTCCTTTTTACGGCGTTTGCACCTACCTTCAAAAGGTTTGCTCTAGTTACAGAAAGATGATTTTGTATGCGGTCTCAAATGTTATTGCCTCGATTGCACAGATTATTTTCTGCGTTTTTTTGGTGCCGCTTTATGGAATTAACATGGTTGGGCTCTCTTCTTTAGTGTTTTACTTGGTAATCGATGGGCTATCGTTTGCAAAACTTAATACAGACCTGGGAGGTTTGGGGGTAAAACAATTGCTTTTCTCGGCCGTAAGATCTTTGGCATTAGGAGTAGCAGGCGCGTTAGCAGGCCTAGGTCTTCTTATGGTGCTAGAAAGCGTTTTTGGTCTATTTCCCACCTCGTTTTCTCACGGCCTCCTGTTATGCATTTTAGCGGGTATACCTGCTGTATTAGTGACATATGGACTAGCTTTTCTTTTTCATGTTCCCGAGTATCACTACCTCTCGGGAATTGTGCGCTTAAAGCGATAAGCGAGTTTATGTGATTTGTGCTACTATAGTGTTTCTACGGGCGATTGGCTCAGGGGTAGAGCACATCCTTCACACGGATGGGGTCGCTGGTTCAAATCCAGCATCGCCCACCATCTTTTAGCTGGTGAAATATAATAATCATAGTAAACGTGCACCAACGAATGCACCAAAAGTGCACCAGTTTGTATGGCGGGTGGGTATATGGTTATAACAGTACTTTGAAAGGAGGTAAAATATAAATGAGTTTCTAAAGTGGCTAAGAGATGTAAGCGTCAACATCTTTGGAGGGATTGCTGGAGCTTACATCATATACTTAGCAACTCGCAACCGTAAATAAAAAGTTGCGAATGTGAGGTATCTCTCGTCTGGAGGGATACCTCCACTTTAGAACACTAAACCTTATTTGTCAAGAGCAAGGAGAGATTATGGAAATAATAGAGAGCTTAATTGGTGGTTTTATCGGAGGAATTGTAGGAGCTATTGTTTTTATGCTATTAAAAAGGAGAGGTGATGCAAACAGAAGCTCAAAAAAGAGCTAAGTCTCGCTATAGGCAAAGAAATGAAAAGAGAATTGGAGTAACTTTCTACCCAAAGGATAGAGAACTCTACGAGTGGGTTAAGGAAAGTGGCGGAGCTGCTTTTTTAAGAGATCTCGCCTATAAAGCACATGCGAAAGAAAAGCCCTTGGATTAAGGTTCAAGGGCTTTCGGTCTTACTTTAGTTAAGGTAGAGCGTCTCTGTGCTTACATGCCCTTTATGTGGCTTATATCCATATATAGCGCTTGAGGCTTTAGCTCCAACAAGAAGCTTATCAGCATATGTGTCTGAACCAATAAAGGCTGGGGCTACTAATACCTCGCAATCGCTATCTAGATTGAAGTTAACCGTCTCGCAGAAAGCTACTGCATCAGCACCATCTGAATAAGGGTAGTCAGGAACGATTTTCACCCGCGGCTCTTGCTTGCCTATTGTGGACAACGAGCTTGAGGACTTTTTCTGTCGCCGTTGGCTCTTTGCGCACATCCTCAACCTCCTCATCTCCGTCATATATTCCAAGCTGCCTATTGAGCTGCCTTATCTCATGGGACGCCTTTTTCATTGTCTCTATCTGGGGGAACGCCTTAATATCACCCATTTTATTTTCGTAGGCAACCTGCATCTCGCCGTCAAATGTGATGTCTTCCATACATTGGTTAAGGACTGCATGCCAATTGCAGAGCAGCTGTACTAGCTGGGCTTGTTCTGGGTCAAAATGCCTATTCTTGTTGAGCTCGTTCCATTTTTTGCTCATAAAAGGGTTATTCTTAACCGCTTCAGGCTTCTTTAGCTTTTTCATATGCACCTCCTTAACAAAAGACCGCCCGAAGGCGGTCTTGGTAATCAATAAATAAACCAATAGATTTACAAACCTAAGGTTTTTGCAAATACCTTAATAGCTAAAGCCTTAATGACTTCTAAAGGTGCGTCTGATGCTACTTTGGCAAGTCTTAGCTTTACCGATTGCCATAGACTATCTTGCTTTATAGCCGAATAAAAGTCATTTCCCTCCCAAGTGAGACGACTTGCTTCTGCAACAAGGATTTTTCCAGAGAAACTTCTTTGAATATTTGCATCTATTAAACCAGCTTCTTGCATTATTTCAAAGTGGTAAGTTATTTCTTCTAAACTATATTGCTCGCTTACAAAGACGGATGCCTGAACAGAAGAGTCTGTTTCCGTGAGGGCTTTAAGGATGTTTCTTACTAAATCCATGTCCCGTTTCACATGCACCTCCTTAACAAAAAACCGCCCGAAGGCGGTTTTGGTAAACAACTATTTTGAATTATTGTTCGGCTCTTAATTAAAAAGAGACCCGAATCCTTCATCGTATACAGTAAAAGCAATATCGCACGGGGAAGTTACCATGAAAGACTTGTAATAGTGTTCAGGTGAGTATTTAGAGCCTTCTCTCCAATTATTTAGCTGTCTTTCATATTTATCACGAAGACGTTCGTATTTTGATTTCCAAGTGGTATCATTTTTTGGAAGCTTTCTGGGTCATTAATGACCATTATGCCTGTCTTTTGACTTGCAACTTTGATTTTCTGGTTATACTGTCTCTCTTTAAGCTTCTGCGTTGTGGAAACCTGTCCGCCGCTTCCCATATCTAATCCCTTCACTTTCTAAATTGCCTAGAGCTAAACGCCACCACCTCTATATCATCAAGCTTGATTTTGTCAGCTTTGCCGTATACCAATAATCTTTTAGGCTCTACTGATTTAATAGCAGCCTTTAAACCGTCAAGAAACACACTCCATGCATCTTTGCCCTTAATGCATCCTACGGTCGATACGGCAACTGTAGAGGCCTTAGGTAGGGGAGTAAAACAAAACTCGTATGTTTCTGGCTGTGCCCATGCAAGCTGTGGAACAACGCAAATCCCGTTTTCAGTCCAAAAATGAGATAATACAAGAGATCTATAGATATTCCAGCGTTGCATTGGTTCAGGCATATCCATATATAGACTAAAATCAGGCATTATCACGCATTTGAAGCCTTTGAGCACATCTAGGTAATCTTTTGGCTTGTTCCATAACCTCTCAAATTGATAATCATCAATGAAAAAATGACATGCCTTACCTTGCTTTTCTTTATCTGTCATGCTTTTTGCAAAATTAAAGCCAACGAACTCATCTGGCAAAACGTCAACCTCAGGTATTCTGGGCATGCCGTCTTTTTCGCAGGTATTTCTGTTGCAAATATCGAGGTTATAAGCATTGTCAGTTCTTAGACGCTCTGCTGCATAGAATCTATGCTTACTTTTGAAATCAAAACCAAAGCGACTCATATCAATACCTTTGCGCTCCATTTTGTTAACTGTAGTGCGCAAAGCTGCCTTATTCCATGTGCTTAAGTCACTTGTTTTATTGTCGTTTATTCTGTATCTCTCTACTTGCTCATCAGTTAGGTCATCGAGCCATTCAACCTGTTCATCGGGTATTTCTTTCCATCCAAGCCTTTTTAGAACTTCAACGCGCCCGTGTCCAACAACGATAGTGGGGTCATCATGGCTTCTTAGGGCTATCATTCCGTGGAAACCAGCGTCTTTTATACTCTCCACCAGCTCATCTATGCCCTTAGAGTGGTCTCTTTCATTATGCGGGCATTGCTTTATTTTCGCTATTTTCATGCTCTCTCCGTAAGTAGAAAAAAGGCTTACAAAACCGCAGGTAGCGTGTTTGTTCTACCTCGGGGGTATTTTGCATGGTGCGAGCGGGTCTGGAACCGCAGGTAGGGAGGGGAGTACCCCCCATCTTTTGTATAAAAAATTAAAGAATACCAGGTAAATCGCTTATGCGTATAAAAAATGCCTTACATCGCGCTAAATATCAATTTTTGAGCTTGTAAACGTTACATTGCACTTTTTCTGCATATTTTGCGCTTTTTCTTGTAAGTATTCTTCTTTGAAGCTCTGATACTTCTTACCTTTATATTTTGTATAAGCGTCAAATAAACCATCAAGATAGTAATCTTCTTTGTTTCCTTTGAGCAAGTTGCAGATGCGGTGCACTGGCTGGGTATTCTCCCATGTATCCGTACTGCCTCCCTTAGAGTAGGGTATACGCTCATCTAGTTCGTAGTGTTCAGGATGGTTTGCATCTTGTATCTCATAGTTAATTGCATCACCACATATACCACAGGGAAGGCATAGACTGGCTACTTTAGCTATCATCTTCTCCCTAGAGCCAGGTCTACTTCCTTTTCTGTTTCCCATCTTCTGTACCTCTCTAAGGCTATAGGATCATATATAGGGGCTTGTATAGTAGGGTAGTGGTATATGGCTGTAGATAGGGGCTCTATCTATAGCACCTATAGAACCCTTATTAGGCAAATAAGCCGTCGGGGCTATATCTAGCCCAGGCGGCTTAATCGGTCTGTGAAGTCTAAGGTTGACCGCACAAACAGTATCACTTCAGCTATCAAGTAACCGTTGTAGCTCTCTATGTGGAACTATTCCCATAATCTCTTGCCACCTCTTCCACGATACCAATAATGCCAAAAACGTGTGCAAAAGTCAAGTGTAAATGTTGAAAACTAGAAAAAAATGTTGAAAATGTACCCAGAATGTTATAGTTGTATTCTAGGTGCAGTTTGAACTTGTTCCATGTTGGAACACGTTGATGATTCTTCCTAGCATTCCCATTCCTTGCTGTGAGCTGCCATGTATTCATACAAGGCTAGCTTCACAACAGCAGAAGCGGCAATACCACGCTTCCTTGCATATTCTTCAAGGTCTGCATATTGCTCTGGCGTCAACATAAAATTAAACAGCCTTGTTTGTTTCCTACCTTCTTTGCGCTTTTTGATCTCTGCCATAATTTTTCTCCTTTAATCTCTGCAAATACTTTTTTATATTTGTCTATATTTCGGGGAACTTGCCATCGCTATCGTAAATGCGTAAAATAGCCCTATAGCG
>CANBCO010000005.1 GCA_947367165.1 uncultured Coriobacteriaceae bacterium | reverse complement strand
CCAGCACAAGACGCCACACGAGATTCCTCTACGTCTCGTGGGCTCGGAGATGTGTATAAGAGACAGTAATGGAAGGAAGGAGGTGATTAAAAAGGGGAATTAGAGACACACTTTTTGTCCTATAACCCGATTTTTAATTTCACTACTAAACAGAGTATTTCAAAACTAAATAGAACATATTTCATTTACTCGTTCTTTTTTTAAACTGGAACTAAGTTGCATAAGGCACGAGGAGAAACTCGTGTCACTTTCAAAGATGCCCTACAACAAATGCACCATGTAAAGAGGGAGCTGCACGAGGTCTCCTTCCTTTTTGAGAGGTTTGGGGCTTACTATGTATTGCGTCCCTATGCGTTTTGAGTAAGCTTTTTTCAGCTTTTCTAAAGATGCTGTTCCAAATTGCCTTTGAGACTTTACTTCTACCGGACTTATCCTGGGTTTATCGGAAGCGTTTGCATAATGCGTGCGAATCAAAAAATCAATCTCTAAACGTTCTTGACCCTCTTCTCTTCCGCTTTGGTTGTAAAAAAAGAGCTTTTTTCCATTTGCAACGAGTGCTTGACTAACCGCATTTTCAGTAAGCATCCCTTGGTTTATTCCAACGTCTCCCAAAAGAACTGATTTGTAGATATCGTTCTGGGTGTTTTCTTCGTCTGCCAAAACCATGGTGGTCAAAAGACCCGTATCAGCCATATAACATTTAACTGCACTATTTTCTAGATTAAGAGACAGACCCACATTGGGATCATTTGAGGCATAACATAAGTTTGCTACAAATGAATCTCCTAACCAAAAAAAAGCCTCTTCATAACTGCGCATGCGGGCATTTTTCTCAAGCGATGAAAGCCTAAAGCGCTTCTCGTGTTTTGAAAGCTGAGCAGGAATTTGATCAAAAATTGAAATCACTTTGTGCTCATAACCAGCAGCAAAACGCCCAATGTCATTTCGATACAGATTAAGAATGAGACGTTTTTCTCGGTCGGCTTTTTGAAAATCATTTTGTGCAACAAACGCTTGCAGTGGCTTGGGCATCCCTCCCACTAGCATGTATTCTTTAAAAAGCTTATAAGCCTTTCTATGTAAAGCGTCGGGTAGAGGACAATTATCTTCAAATGATTGCCGTATGGCTTTAACAAGAAGGTCCTCGTTTAAAGCCCATAAAAACTCCTCAAAATCAAGTGGGTTGAGGCGAAAAGGTTCCTCTTCAGAAGGAATAACGATATCTTGCACATTTTGTTTGATTGAAAGAAGAGACCCTGTCTCAATAAAATCATAACGACCGTCTGCCACAAAATGTTTGAGGAGCCCTCTGGCAAAAGGAAACTGTTGGATTTCATCAAAAATAAAAAGGGTGTCTCTTGGATAAAGCGACACATTATAATAGACGCTTAAATACTGAAAAAGCCTATCTAAATCTGAAGCATTTTCTAGAAAAAGCGTCTTTATCTCATTTGAAGCTTGATCAAAATTTATTTCTATATAACTTTTATACGCCTGTTCTGCAAACGTTTTGGCAAGCGTGGTTTTGCCTACACGTCGCGCTCCTTCAATAAGAAGTGCTGTTTTGCCTTTGCTGTGCTGTTTCCATTGTTTAAGATTTGCAAGCGCTTTTCTCTTTAGCATTCCTGTCCTTTCTAGCTGCAGTTTTCACGATATGCAGAACTTGTAACGATAATTTTAGCACGAAATGCGCAACTTTTTATGCCAGATATTGCACGAAATGCGCAACTTTTTGATAAATAGAGCGTGCACCACAGGAAGTCTTTTCAGGAATAATGAGCAAAAAACGCGAGTTCTTTTAGCAACTTGGCGATTTACTATAAAAACTTGCAAAAAACGCGAGTTCTTTTAGCAACTTGGCGATTTACTATAAAAACTTGCAAAAAACGCGAGTTCTTTTAGTAACTGGGCGTTTTACTATAAAAAAGTACACGCGGCGAGGTCTTAGACCTCTTTAAGCATCTCATCCATGGTGCGCCACGCAAGCTCGGCACATTTAACGCGTGCAGGCATCCGAGAAATGCTCTCTAAACTCATTGCCTCATCTAACTCGTCCTTCTCGGCCTCGCTTAACTCTTCACCTCGCACCATGCGCCCAAACAAATCACTTAGGTGGCGAGCCTCATCAAGCGTTTCTCCAATGAGAAGATCTGCCATGATGTCGGCCGAGCCCTTAGAGATAGCACAGCCAGAACCTGTCCAAACCACATCCTCAATGGTACCGTCATCCGAAATGCGCATTGAAATGGTAAGGTCATCTCCACACGTTGGGTTCACTCCTTGTTGCGTGTGAGTAGCATCACACAGTTCTTCTGCATGATCTGGGTGCGAAACGTGATCGAGCAAGACCGGCCCATAAATGCTATTTTGATCCATGAAAAACCTCCCACACGTAGGTGAGCGCCTCAATAAGCGCATCAATATCTGCCTTATCATTATAAAACGCAACCGAGGCCCGATTAGTACTTTCTGCCCCAACCCACACATGTAGCGGCTCTGCGCAGTGATGACCTGCGCGAATGCAGACATGCTTGGAATCCAACAAGCTTGCCACATCGTGAGGATGAATGCCATCAACTGTAAAACTCACAACGCCTACGCGCCGGGAAGCATCTTTTGGTCCTAACACGTGCACAAAAGGAAGTGCAGAAAGCTGCTGGTATAAATAGCTCACCAGCGCTTTTTCGCGCGCTTCAACCGCTTCCATACCCACTTCTTCAAGATAGTGCAACGCCACTGCCGTGCCAGCAATTCCTGCGGCGTCCATAGTTCCTGACTCAAACTTTTGCGGCACAGGTGCCCACACTGCCCCCTCTTCGCTTACAGAATCTATCATCTCGCCACCAGTCAAAAACGGCGGCATTGCTTCTAAAAGCTCAAGGCGTCCCCAAAGCACACCTACGCCAAAAGGACCAAAAACCTTGTGGGCAGAAAAAGCCAACAAGTCACAGCCTAGTTTTTGTACATCTACCTGCATATGCGGAACCGACTGAGCGGCATCAAGTACACAAACCGCACCGTGGGCATGTGCAATCTCTGCGGCCTTTTCCACAGGAGCGATAGTTCCCAGTACGTTTGAAACGTGCGCTATAGCCACTACCTTTGTGCGATCATCGATTTTCTCGGCTAGTTCTTCTTCTGTAAAGTGGCCGTCTTTGTTTGGATGAATCACCCTAAACTCAGCACCATGTGCTTTAGCAGCAATTTGCCAGGGCAAAAAATTAGAATGATGCTCTAACACGCTCACGACCACATTGTCGCCTGGCTTGAGTAAAAGCTCGCCAAGGCTGTGAGCTGCAAGATTAAGACTTTCAGTGGTATTTTTGGTGAATATAACTTCGCGCGGACTTTTTGCGTGAATAAAACGAGCAACAGTTTGCCGTGCATCTTCTACCAGCTGAGTCGCCTCAACGCTCAGTTCGTATAGCCCTCTCAAAGCATTCGCGTTTACGTTTTCATAGAAGCGCTTTTGAGCTTCTACAACCGCTTCAGGACGCTGCGCCGTGGCAGCAGAATCTAAATAGTGCAAATTTTCATCGGACGCGAGCAGGGAAAAGTCTACTTTATAAGGATTTTTTGTAATATCAGAAGCCTCACGAGCATCCAGGCGGGGTGCTTTTGTAAGCGGTGTCTTTTTACTATCCACGTTCGCTCCACTTCTCTATGTAGTCTTGCGCTTCCTTGGGTAAATGCGCTTGCGCCTCTTCTAACAGGGACTCTTTTAATAAATCAATTGCCTCATCAGGAGAAATCCCGCGTGTAGCTAAGTAAAAAAGCTGTTCAGGTGAGAAAGAACCAATAGTAGCTCCGTGATTTCCGGCTACATCATCCTCTGAGCACAAAATGACGGGAAGCGTCTTATTAATAACCCCTTTACCAGCGCAAACCACCGTTTCATTCTCGCTTCCTTCAGCTCCTTTGCATCCGCGCGATAAATCAATTGTGGCACGCAACACTTTCTTTGCTTCATCGTCTAAAACCCCCGTAGCCACAATCTCGCTCTTGGTGTTTTTGCCGTAATGTATGCAGGTACTTGTCATATCAAGCTCGTCTTTGCCCTCTCCCATATACCTAATAACCTGCTCTAATTGTGCATTGTCCCCAACAAGCTCCACATACGTCCCACTGAGCGAAAGTGTGCTTCCAAGTACATATTGATGCATCTGTAACCTTGCATCTTTTTCTACCCTCGCCGAGAAACTCTCCAGATGACGTCCAGTAACATTTTTTGCGATAAGCATATCATAGTGACAGACAGCCCCTTCTTCCACAAGCACGCGCACGTTATGGGCACTCAAGTTCTGCCCAAAACAAAGCACGCATATATGTGCTGAGGCCCCGGCTTCAACTTGTACAAAAACGCGAGCTACGTGCTCATTTTCTCCCAGACAGAGCAGGACTTCTTGAGACGTACCAGCTGCTATACGCACCTCTTTAACGGTATCGGCTGCCAAGTCGATCCAGGCACCCGCTTGCGCTCCGGCCCCACTTAAGAGGTCGCGAAATTCAGGGACGATTTTCTCGGAAGCGTATTTTTGCAGGTCAGCTCCATTAGAAATGTTAGCTATCGCTGGCACTTCAACCGTGCGCTCGTTTATGCGCAACCAATTCCACGTTTGCGCAGGAGCAGCGTTGACGTGCTCTAATGTTGTCATCGCATCTGTTTTCATCTATCCAATCGCCCCCTCCATCTCAAGTTTTATAAGATTTGTCATCTCTACTGCATACTCAAGCGGAAGCTCTTTACTAATGGGCTCAGCAAAGCCATTTACCACCATTGCGCGTGCCTCTTCTTCTGCAATGCCTCTGCTCATAAGGTAAAAAATGGTGTCATCGCTAATGCGGCCAATCGTAGCCTCGTGACCAATTTGGGCCGTCGCATTTCGCACATCCATCGCAGGAATAGTATCACTCACACTCTCATCATCAAGCATTAAAGACTGACAGCTCACCGTCGTACGGGCATTCTCGGCTTTAGGCGTTACCACAACCGAGCTTCTAAAAGTAGAAATCCCGCCGCTTTTAGAGATGGACTTAGTCGAGACGCTCGCACGCGTATCTGGAGCTGCCATATGCACTTTGCAGCCCGTATCCAGGTTCTGCCCAGCACCAGCAAAGGTGATACCTGTAAACTCGCAACGTGCACGCTCGCCCATCAGCAAACTTGACGGATACAGATAGCCCACATGGCTTCCAAACGAGCCACTTATCCACTCAATCACACCATCCGCCTCAACCCGGGCACGTTTGGTATTCAAGTTGTACATGTTCTTAGACCAGTTTTCAATAGTGGAGTAGCGAAGTCGCGCACCTTTTGCCACGTAAAGCTCAACACAACCGGCATGCAAATTCGCCACGTTATACTTAGGCGCCGAGCAACCCTCAATAAAGTGCACGTTTGCACCCGGCTCCACAATAATAAGCGTGTGCTCAAACTGCCCAGCTCCAGCCGCATTCAGCCTAAAATAGCTCTGTAAAGGAAACGGCACGTCCACGCCCGCCGGTACGTATACAAAAGAACCGCCACTCCAAACTGCCCCATGAAGCGCTGCAAACTTATGATCTGTAGGCGGAACAAGCTTCATAAAGTGCTCTTTTATAAGCGGCGCATACGGCCCATGGAGCGCCTCCTCAATTCCCGAATACACCACGCCAAGTTCTGCCACTTCTTCTCGCATATTGTGATAGACCAGCTCAGAATCGTATTGCGCGCCCACGCCCGCCAAACTTTCGCGCTCAGCCTCTGGAATCCCTAGCCGCTCAAACGTATCCTTAATATCTTCTGGCACCTCTTCCCACGAGTCTACCTGGGCAGATCCACTCGTCACGTACGTCGAGATGTTTTTCATGTCAAGGCCCGCTATGCTTGGACCCCAATTAGAAGGCATCTTCATTTGCTCATAGAGCTCAAGCGAGTGCAGGCGCAAATCAAGCATCCAGGGCGGCTCATCTTTTTTTGCACTAATCTCACGCACGATATCAGCCGAAAGCCCATCGTCAAAGCGCTCATACCCCTCTTCGCTTTTCTTAAAATCATACAGCGAGCGGTCAATGTCTGCGACTTCAGTGCGTTTTTTGGCGCGTTTCTCGGACATACCTTACTCCTGCGTATACGCTTCAAACCCGTGGGCATCAATGCGAGAAATGAGGCTTGCGTTGCCTTCGTCGACCAAGCGTCCGTCCACCATAACGTGCACGCGATCCACTGAAACGCGCTCCAAAATGCGTGTATTGTGCGTGATAATCAAAAGTGTTCCGTCGCACGATTTGCGGTACGCATCAATTCCCTTAGAAACCACCGAAAGCGCATCTACGTCAAGGCCAGAGTCTGTCTCGTCCAAAATGGCGAGCTTTGGTTGCAATAAGAGCAACTGCAACATTTCAACTTTCTTTTTCTCTCCACCCGAGAAACCCACCCCCAAATCGCGCGTGAGATAAGCCTCGTCCATCTCGAGCTCATCTGCGAGCTCGTGAACATGTTTTCTAAACTGGCGCGCCGTCATCTTGAGCTCCGGACGAGCAGCACAAATGGTGCGCAAAAAGCTGTACAGTGGCACCCCCGGAACTTCGACAGGTGCCTGAAAAGATAAAAAGATGCCAGCCAACGCGCGCTTGTACGTTGGCATGTCTGTGATATCTTTTCCCTCAAACGCAATGCTGCCCGATGACAGCGTGTACTCAGGGTCTGCCATGATGACGTGACCAAGCGTCGACTTGCCCGCACCATTAGGTCCCATCAACACGTGACAGGTACCAGCGTCAAGCGCAAGCGAAACGTTATGGAGAATCTCTTTCTCCCCGGCTAAAGCCGTAACATTTGTAATATCAATAAGCGGTTTCGATATCGCCATACATTGCCTTTCTCTCACCTATTAGGATACCCGCTTTTGCCATCCTCTGCAGCGAGAATTCTAATAGCCTAGTAGCTTACAGCTCTTAAAACTCTGCCTGACCCCATCTTTGTTTTCTTGGCTGCGAGCCCTTTTCTAAGCAAGCTGATCTCCAATAACAGCAGCTAACATTTCAAATCCATACATGGCACACAGAAGACCAGTATCGTTTAGGTAAAGCCTGAACGAAAACGCGGGACAACCCTTGCTCTTCTTTGGTGTAAAAGCTACCATTGCTAAGTATGAAAGAAGCAGATACCACATACCTTACTCACACTATAGCCACAGTTCTAGGAAGAATATGTCTCTCTCTCGCACTTATAGCTGCAGCCATTCTCTCTGTCCTCATTTTTTGCTTCACCATTCAAGTTTCATTTTCATCCATTGGAACAACTGGCTATATTCTAGATACAGGTTCGCTTCTCAAGCCTAACATTTCGTTGATTATTGGGTTTTTCTCAGTTTTTCTTTTTGTTGCACTCACCTGGTTGTTTTGGCATGAATCCGACCGGTTTTCTAAAAAAACCTTGCTGCTTGTTGGCTTTATTGCAGCAGCTGCTTACATGATATATATTGTTATTACCTCAGGCGCAGAGCCCTCTAGGGGAGACGCATATATGTGCTGGGAGTCAGGCAAAGCAGCACTTGCCCACAACCAGACCTATTTTTTGGAAACTCCCTCTACTATGGAGGTAGACCACAATTGGACGCCAGCAGTGTACTTTTCTATCTATCCGTTTCAGCTGGGGCTCGTTACCTGCTCTGAAGTATTACATGCACTTTTTGGAGAAGCGGGAGCCGTATATGCTATGCGCCTTTTAAACCTCGCTGCCATTTTGTACACCATCTATGTGCTGGCGGTTTTCTCGGAAAGCTTAGTAAAAAGCGAGCGTGTTTTTAAACTTGCCTTTTTCTTTCTTATCTCATGTTGGCCATTGTTAAACTATGTATCGTATACATACGGAAACTGGCTTGGATTAGGCTTTGTAATGGGCGCGCTACATCTGCAATACCTTGCCATGCAGGCTGAAAAAAAGCGTCGTTACCTCCTACTTTCCTTAAGCGTTTTACCTCTTTCGTGCGGCCTTATGTTAAAAGCAACGCACATTCTTTTTGCTCTTGCTTTTGTAGTCGTTTGGCTTGTCTGGGCCATCCAGCAAAGATGCGCATGGCCGTTTTTGCTTTCTGTAGCTGTACTTCTGTGCGCCAATATAAGCTGTGTGCTTCCAGTTCAGCTTGTAGAAAATCAAGTTGGGCTAGACTTTGGCGAAGGCATGCCAAAAACAAGCTGGATTGAAATGGGAATTAATCCAGAAGGAAATGGCATGTATAACACCGAAGTCTCAGAAAAATACGCACAAGAGGTGCTGGGAGAAGATTCGACAAGCACCACCAATACTATTCCAAGCATCCCCGATTCGCTTGCGTACTGGGCGACACATCCAGGTGAAGCGTTTCTGTTTTTTACAAACAAGCTTGTAACAGAATGGACCCAGCCCGACTATGCCTCTACTATGTACTACCTGGAAATTAACCAGCCAGATGAACTAGTTAACGACCGTGCCTATACTAACGCGCTCATTACCGTTCAAAATACTGGTCGCGATTTATATGGAGGCGCACAAATCGCTCTCTCTATTGCAGCTACCTTTGGCTTTTTTATACTCCTAAAACAAAAAATAGCGGCAGAAAAGCTCATTTTACCTGCATGTTTTGTAACGGGCTTTCTAGTCTTTCTCTTATGGGAAGGCCAAACCATCTACGTGCTTCCGTTTTGGCTCTGCCTGCTTCCGGTGGCGGCCATGGCTGTTGATTATGTGCTTTCACACATTATGGAGAAGCTAGATTCACTAGAATAGCTTGGCTGATATAGGCGCTTTTCTCGGACGCATTTTTTAAATGCGTACTTTACAAGCTTACAATCTCTGTTTTTTGCGCTAAATCGCGCGCCGTTTCTGGATCAAAACTGCCCGTTTTTGACGTGAGGCAATTAGCGGTCGCCGAGGCAAGTGCCATCTTAAGCGATTCTTTCCGAGAAACCCCATGCGCCATAGCTGCGGCAAAGACGCCTACCACCGTATCGCCTGCCCCAACCGGATTCACCACTTCTATAGCAGGCGGTGTTCCCTTGAATACGCCCTCATGACAGACCATAACCGCGCCTTTTGCTCCCAAACTGATAATGACGGTATCTACGCCGCTTGCATGCAGTTTTTGCGCCGCCGATAAAACCGCCGCTTCATCCTCGGTAGCTTCTCCGGTGAGCTGTGCAAGCTCGTCTTCGTTAGGCTTCATGACGGTGGGAAGTGCTTTGGCACCAGCTAGTAGTGATTCGCCACTCGTATCTAAAATGCAAGGCTTGCCAGCAGCTTTAACGGTTTCAATAAGTGAGACGTAGGCATCTTTGGGCATTCCTTTGGGCAAAGAGCCGTTAAACGTTACGACATCAGCTTGCTTTGCAAGCTCTGCTACTTTAGCGGTGAGTTTCTCGGCATCTTGGGCAGTCACTTCGCATCCCCCTTCAAGCACTTCAGTGGATACCAAGTTGGAGTCTAGAATGTTAATGCACGAACGCGTCTCAATGTTAGCGCGCACAAAATCATGCGCTATACTGTCT
>CANBCO010000004.1 GCA_947367165.1 uncultured Coriobacteriaceae bacterium | reverse complement strand
GCACAGCCGGAAAAGCAATAGAGCCAGAAGATGTGTATGCGCCAACACTTGATGGCGCGCAGTTCTTATACTACACAGATGCGACTGGAACAAAAGTGACAATTTCTGTCTTTCCTTCTCAAAACACAACGTATACGGCTCGCTATGAAACGATTCCTTTTGTAGTTAGCGGAGGTGTTGAAAATACCGATTATGTTTTTGACGGAGCTAACCAAGTGTTACGCATTTTAACTGATAAGGCGCTTACCATCTCTAACAAAAGCGATATAGAGCTCTCAGCTTGGGCAATAGAGGTAGCTCATTCTAATGACAGCTTAACGCTTACTAATGTACATTGTGCCGTTTCAGGAGGACCTGCCCTTCTTATTAAAGAAGATGCAAACGTAAAGCTTATTCTAGGGGCTGCTTCAGAAAACTCATTTGTTGCAAAAGATGAAGGATTCGCTGGTATTCAAAAAGAGGGGAGTACCAATACCTTAGAGATAGGCTCGGCTGATACGATTAACCCTGGCTTTGTTTCTGCAACTGGTGGAGTGGGCGCTTCTGGTATTGGTGGCGCACGTGGTAAAAGTGCGAGCTACATTTTGGTTACATCGGCTTCTGTAAGTGCTATAGGAGGGGCAGGCGCTGCAGGCATTGGAGGAGGAGCTGGCGGAAGTGGCTCTTACATTACGGTTAACTCTGGTACGGTATCAGCGCACGGTGAAACCGGTATTGGAGGAGGTCACGAGGCGAGCGGCTCTCACATCTCGCTTTTAGGAGGAGTAGTGTGTGCTAAAGGTGGTCTTCCAGAAGCATCCGCTGCTGGTGCAGGTATTGGCGGAGGAGCCGGAGACAGTGCTAGCGCATCCAATGTGTTAGATGGAAACTGCGTGCTGAGTGCCACCAGTGGCAGCAGTACAAAAGATGCACTTGAAGGCTTTAGTACACAAGACTTAAAGCAAGGTATTGCCTTTAGACAAAAAGGCGAGCAAGGTGTTGTGACGGGCACTATGTATGGCAGCTCGGTTACTATCTCTCGCGATGTTGACTTTGCAGGAGACCTTGTAGTAGGTGAAAGTGCCTCGCAGACGCTTACGGTGCTACCCGGGATGAGCGTACGTATGGCAGACGGTACAACACTTACTAATGGTTTGTCTGGCACAATTGACCTACAAAAAGACGATGAAGATCCGTCTCGCGTTGGCACAATAGCAGGAAAAGTAGATACGGTGGTTGCCTATTCGGTAAAAGAAGGGGCTACTCAGCCAGAAGATGCGATCTTTACCTACCAAAGCCAAGTTGGCGCGCGCGGTCTTTACACAGGCCTTGCCACAATTTCTGATACTGGCTTTAGTGGCTGGTATAAAACAACTTCTTATGCAGCCTCTGATAAGGTCACGCTGCTTTCGCTAGTCAATCTAAATCTTCACACACTCTATGCACGCTTTATGTATGAGGTAAGCTATATCGTTCCTGAAGGCACCTTCACGCCTCCAGAAACTCAAACAGTAGATGATGACTCTACGCTTGCGACACCAAGTGTTACGTGGGACGCAGGCACAATTGAGGGCTGGTATACGACAAATTCGTTTGACCCGGCTTCTAAGTGGATTTTTGCTGGAGGCACTGAAACAAATCCGTCTGTTGTAAACGCGCCTGTTACTCTTTATGCAAAACTTACGTGCACGGTAAGCTTTGACAGTGCAGATGCTGGAGATATCCCAGATCAAACCATTGTCTATGGTAATAAGATCACGAATATACCAGCTCCTACTAAGGAAGGGAAGTATTTACTCGGCTGGTACTATAAAGATGCGGCTCAAAAAGAAGTGCAGTGGAACTTTACTACTGATTGTGTCAAGAAGAATATGACCCTTACTGCAAAATGGGGCGATAACTTTACCGTGAGCTTTGTAGTACCCCAAGGCACAGTAGAAACACCAACCGAGCAAGAAATAGTTCCGGAACACCCTGCAGAAGAGCCTACTATTAGTTGGGACAAGGGAACGTTTAGGGGATGGTACCTCGATTCTAACTTTAGCGAGGAGAGCAAGTGGAACTTTACAGATGCCGTATCTCAAAACATGGTGCTTTACGGCAAGTTTACTTGTGCTGTTACGTTTGATAGTGCGGGCGGAAGTGACGTAGCTACCCAAGATGTGCTCTTTAATACAAAAGCTACAGAACCCGCAGATCCTTCTAAACAGGGCTTTTCGTTTGTGGACTGGTATGCACCAGACTCGCTTGTGGCCTACTCGTTTGAAACGCCGGTAACCTCTGACATTACACTAACGGCAAGCTGGCAAGGGCCGCTTAACATTAGCGTTCCTATCCAGCCATTGAACGGACAAATTGTGCTTGAGCAAACAAGTGCGCTTCCTGGCTCTACTGTCTACTTTACCTCAATTCCTAACGCTCACTATGTGCGCTACGGACTTCCTAAAGTCACGCGTGCAAACGATTCACAAGATGTGGTTTCGGTAAGCGAGGTAAATAGCAACCGCTACAGCTTTGTGATGCCTTTCTTTAATGTCGTAATCTCTGCTGAGTATAGAGGAGAAGACTGTTCGGTCACCTTTGACACACAGGGAGGAGAGGCGGTAGCGAGCCAAACCGTAGAGTATGGCACGTTTGCAGCAAATCCTGGAGTGACACCAAAACGCGAAGGATATAGCTTTGATAATTGGTATACAGAAGCGAGTGGGGGAGTGCTTTGGAACTTTACTCAAAACAGAGTGTATGGTGATACCACAATTTATGCGCACTGGCTAGGAGACTTGCATTCAGTAGATGTGGTAGATGGCCCTGATGCAAAAGGAGCAGTCACGATTGAAACTCCTGGTAATAACAGACGAACCGGAGAAAAGATTGTGCTTGCTGTTACGCCTGATACGGGCTGGGATGTAGATACAGTTGTCGTGCGCGGCAAAACAAGCGGAGACGAAGTTGCCGTAAGCACAGAGTCTGGTGAAAACCGCTTTAGCTTTGTGCTTCCAAACGAAGACGTAGAGATTAGTGTTACGTATAAGCAGCAAGTGCTTACGGTTCACTTTAATCTAAACAACGGGGAAGACCCCATTACGCAAGAGGTGGCGTACGGAGAGCTTCTCGTGCGCCCTGAAGACCCGGTTCGGAGCGGCTATCATTTTATAACCTGGCTTAAAGAAGACGGGAGTGCCTACGATTTTCAAAATCCGGTGAAGGAAAGCTTTACGCTGAGTGCTGCGTGGGAAGGAAACGCACACAGCTTCACTATCCCTTCTGACCTAGTTGGAGGAACTGCATCAGTTGCACCTTCTATCCCGCGCACAGGAGACACAGTAGTGGTTACGCTTACGCCAGACACAGGCTACAAGATTAGTGGCACGCCTTCTGTTATAGATCAGGCAGGAAACATAATTGAGCTTCATCCATCCGAGAAACCCGGCGTCTTTACCTTCGTTATGCCAGACGCAGACCTTACGCTTCGTGCAAGCTTTGTGGCAGAGCAAAAGAGCGACAGTGGCTGGCAGTATGATCCAGATGGAGGCTGGTGGTATGAGCTTCCAGATGGAGAATATTACGAAAGCGGCTGGCAGTGGGTAGATGATACGTATGGAGCCTACTGGTACTACTTTAAAGGCGACGGCTACATGGAAGAAGATTCCTGGATTTGGGATAGCGCAAGAAGCTCTTGGTACTATGTGAACGATTCTGGAGCTATGCTAAAAGGCGTTTGGAGCTGGATTGGAGGCGCCTGGTATGGCTTTAACTGGGATGGAACCATGTGTAAAGGTTGGGTCTGGGATACAGACTATGTCGCATGGTACTACTGCGAAGAAAGCGGAAAGATGTTACAAGACCACTGGTATTATGAGCAAAGTACAAACGAGTGGTTTTTCTTCTTAGACTCAGGAAAGATGGCAACAAACGCGTGGGTTGACAGAGGTTGGTACTACGTGAACTGGCGTGGCCTTTGGGTCTGGGAATAGGTGGTGAGGCGGTCGCTTTTGCGCCGCCTTGCCGCTTTTTAGCCTACAAACCTGTGGGTTTCTCGGACACCTCGTGAACTAATTGAAGTGTAATCTCTGGTACTGTGTTCTTTCAAGTGTGCCATTTTCCGCAAAAATGGCACGGTTGAAAGTCGCAGCTAGACGCTCTACCCGCCGAGAAACCCCAGCTCACACCACCTGCAACAGGTGTGCCATTTTCCCCAAAAATGGCACACCCTCTCTTGCCACCGCTTTCAAGTTGGCATACCTGTGGGTTTCTCGGACGCCCCATAAACTGCCAGAAGTGCTATGATGAACTGTACGCAAACCCGCGCAAACCCGCGCAAACCAGCGCGCCAAAACACACCCAATTTAGAAAAGGAAAACCTATGAAGACAACTCAAAGAGCAGGCATTATCGCGTTACTCATTATTATCGCTGTAGGCTTTGGCCTTTCGTTTGGCCTTATCTTGGCAGGTAGCTCCCACAGCACCGCGCGATACAATACACCAGATACAAGTGCCATAGCAAAAGAAGTGCAGAAAACGCACGCCGCAAACGCTCGCAACAAAGACGCGAACCAGCCCCTTCTTGACGGCATCTACACACCTTCTATAAGCATCACCAATGACGATGGCACCTTTAACTACGAAAAATGGGGCGAACACCTCGACCACCTTGCAGATGCAGGCATAAACGGCGTCTTGCTCTTTGGCTCTATCGGCGAGTTTTACACATTCTCAACTCAGCAAAAAATCGATGCCTTACATTTTGCGATAAATCGCGTGGGCGACCGCATGGACGTGCTCTTTGGCATTGGCTCAACAGACATGAATGAGTCCAAAGAACTCATGCTCGCAGCTAAAGAGGCAGGGGCTACGGCCGTAGTTTCTATTGTCCCGTACTACTTTGGTCCATCAGATACAACCTGCGTCAGCTATTACCAGGAACTTTCTCAAACTGCAGATATTCCTATTATCCTTTATAACTTCCCAGCTCGCACAAATGTGGACCTCACGCCCGAGCTGGTCGCAGAAATTGTACGCGCGGCTCCCACAGTAAAAGGCATCAAAGACACCGTTGACACCGCAAGCCACACCCGCCTCATGGTTGAAAAAGTACACGAGGTAGACCCCACATTCTCTGTGCTCTCTGGCTACGACGAGTACTATCTCACCAACAGAATTAGCGGCGGAAACGGCGTTCTTTCCGGCCTTACCAACGTGGAGCCCGAGACGTTTGTGGAGATGAACCATGCCTACAACACAGGAGACATGGATACGGCCGTTTCGTGCGCAAAGCGAATTGCTCATCTCATGGACCTCTACAACGTGGGCGACCTTTTTATTTCTGCAATTAAAGGCGGCGTAAAAGCAAAGGGCCTCGATATTTCTACAAACATTCAAGAGCCTGCCCAACAGCTTTCTGCACAAGAATACGCCAAGATTGAGGAAATTATACAGTAACGTTTCTTACCCGAGAAACCCAGCCGGCTTCCAAGAAGCGTATAATACAAAAAGAAAGCAACCAATAAAGCGAAAGGAGCTTTACACATGTCAGAAATAATCGATGTATATGGCCGAGAAGTGCTCGACTCCCGCGGAAACCCCACGGTAGAGGTTGAAGTTACCTTGCTTTCGGGCGCACAAGGCCGCGCTATTGTGCCAAGTGGTGCAAGCACAGGTCAGTTTGAAGCCGTCGAGCTTCGTGATGGCGACAAAAGCCGCTACCTGGGAAAAGGCGTACAGAAAGCTGTGGACCACGTCAACAATGAGTGCGCTGATGCCATTGTTGGCCTTGAAGCAACATGCCAGCGCGACGTAGACGCTGCCTTAATTGCAGAAGACGGCACAGATAACAAGGCAAAACTTGGTGCAAATGCCATTTTGGGCTGCAGTCTTGCAACCGCACGTGCCGCTGCTTTAGAAAGCGACCTTCCGCTCTATAACTATCTGGGTGGCGTGAATGCGCACATTTTGCCCACCCCTATGATGAACATCTTAAACGGTGGTGTGCATGCCGATAACAACGTTGACTTCCAGGAGTTTATGATTGTGCCTGTGGGCGCGCCGTCCTTCTCGGAATGCTTACGTGGCAGCGCAGAAGTCTATCACACCTTAAAGGCAGTTCTTAAAGAGAGCGGACACGCAACTGGTGTTGGCGATGAGGGCGGCTTTGCACCAGATCTTAAAAACAACAAAGAGCCGCTGGAATACATCGTAAAAGCCATTGAGAAAGCTGGCTTTAAACCGGGTGAGGACTTCATGATTGCTATGGATCCTGCCACTAGCGAAACGTATGATCCAGCAAAAAAGATATATGACCTCAAAGGCGAAGGCCGCCAACTCACCTCAGAGCAGCTCATCGATTACTGGGCTGAGCTCGTAGATGAGTTCCCTATTGTCTCAATTGAAGACGGCCTTGACGAGGAAGACTGGGAGGGCTGGAAAGAGCTCACCAAGCGTCTTGGCAACAAAGTTCAGCTGGTAGGAGACGACTTGTTTGTCACTAACGTAAAGCGACTCCAAAAAGGAATCGATAACGACTGCGCCAACGCAATTCTTGTTAAAGTGAACCAAATTGGAACGCTTACCGAGAGCCTTGACGCCATCCAGCTCGCACAGCGCAACAAGTATGCCTGCGTAGTTAGCCACCGTTCCGGCGAGACTGAAGACACCACCATCGCTGATCTTGTGGTAGCTACAAACGCTGGCCAGATTAAGACGGGCGCTCCTGCTCGTACCGATCGCGTTGCCAAGTACAACCAGCTCCTTCGCATTGAAGACGAGCTTGGCGCAGCTGCTTGCTACGCTGGAAGAAGCGGCTTTAACGTGCTCCACTAAGGAGCGCTTTAACCGGTGCGCGCAGCTTGCGTTACGCGCGTTGCCGAGAAACCCGCCAACCAAGGCGCACTCCACACGGTTTTTTCACAATCCCCACTTTGCCGCCTGCAAGGTGGGGATTTCTTGTACACTAACACAGACAAGAAAAGGAGCCCTTTTGCAAGACATACTAAGCAACATAAAGCTCTTCTACACACTTGGTTTTTATGACTACTACCTTTTGCCAGGGCTCCTTTTAGCTGCTGGTATTGGGGCGTATTGCTATGTAAGACTTGGCCGCGCATTTGCCCACTTTCACAAAAACCCCAAAAGCACCAAAAGTCGTATCTTTCGCGTGGCACTAGCACTTCTAGTAGCAAGTTTTTGCATAAACGTGTGGTCGCCTGCCTTTCAGCTTATAGCGTTCCCGCTTTTTTGCCTCTCTCTTCTGCTTGATGTGGGCGCCAAGGTAGCTGGTGCTATTCGTGCGGCTATAACTCACACTAAAAGGCCGCAGGCGCGCATAACGCGGGGTTTCTCGGCGGCGTATTGGTCTGGAGGACTCCTTGCTGTTACCTTCGTGGCATTTCTTATCGTCGCAAACTATAACCTAACGCACGTGGTAAATACGAGCTATACCTACACCTCCGAGAAAATCACGCGCCCTTTAAACGTGCTGTTTATAAGCGATACGCATTATGGCACGATTGAAGACCCCGCAGAGCTTGACCGCATTGTAGATGAGATCAACCAAAACGGGATTGACTACGACGTTGCAGTGCTGGGAGGTGATATCGTAGACGAACGCACGTCAAACGAGAACATGAACCGCGCCTTTGACACGCTCTCGCGCCTTCACACAAAAGACGGCATCTTTTTTGTTTATGGAAATCACGACCGTCAGCCTGGCGCAACTGACTTGCCGCTTTCCGGCCGCTCGTTTACTGACGAGGAACTCATTCAAGCGTGCGAGCGAAACAACATCGAAATTCTAAGCGATACCGGAGTTGACCTGGGAGACTATGTCTTAGCTGGCCGCGAAGATTACGGCTGGGAAGGCGAAGCAGGGACGCGCAAAACGCCAGAAGACGTGCTTAGCTCGCTTGACACCTCAAAGCTCACCATTATGGTTGATCACCAAGCCGTAGAGATTGAACAGGACGGAAAAGCAGGGGCTGACCTGCTCTTATCAGGACACAGCCACGGCGGACAGACGTTCCCTTTTGGCCTTCTTCAGCGCTACGTACTTGACCGACCGGTTTGGGGAAAGTATTCTTATGATGACATTGTGCTTTTTATCTCAAGTGGACTGATTGGCTGGGGAAGTCCTATTAGGGATGAGGGCGTGAGCGAGTATATGACGGTTCATATAGAACCGGCCGAGAAACCCTCAGAGTAACCAAGAGGAAAGGTTGTAGTATGCATTTTTTAGGAAGCTGGTTTATTACGTTTATAGCCACTTGGGTAGCGGTTGAGATTGTTCCTGGGATTTCGCTTCCCGCCGAGGCAAACTTTTGGCTCACGTTAGCCATCTTTTCTTTTGTGCTTTCGCTTATTAACGCTTCTATTAAGCCCATTTTGCAAGTCTTAAGCATCCCAATTACCGTGATTACGTTAGGACTTTTTTACCTTGTGGTAAATGCGCTTTTGCTTATGCTTGCAGCCTGGCTAACGAGTGTGGTCTTTGCAATTCCAGTTGGAATGAGCTTTGGATCTGCCTTTTTGGCTTCTATTATCATATCGCTCGTCTCTACTGTTGTATCTGCGATAACTGGACTTCGCGACTAAACGCGGTGCGCTCATGCCAAAAGAAAGGGCAAAAAAACTGACAGCTACAAGGAGGACGGCTCGCTCCGGTGCAGCGTCACGTGCGCGGGAGAAGGCGTCTGTGCAGGGAAATACTGCTGCTAGGGCGTCTAGCACGCGGGCAAAGGCTGCCGCGTCTAGCACGCGGGCAAAGGGCACTGCATCCAGTGCGCAATCCAAGGCCGCTACAGGAACGCGTCCCAAAGCTGCCGCGTCTAGCACGCGGGCAAAGGTCGCTGCGTCCAGTGCGCAATCCAAAACCGCTACAGGAACACGTCCCAAAGCATCAGCAAAAAAAGCCGCGCCATCAAAACAAAAGCGGGCAGCCCAAAAAAACCCCAGCAAAAAATGGCTGGTTTTTCTCGGAATCGCATTGGTGATACTTTTTTTATATGAACCCTGTAGAAATCTTTATCATGCCAAACGAACCTCGGAGCTTCTTACGCAAATGCGCGATCTCTACGCTGAGCAAAACGCAAAAAAGCAGGAAGAGGTGAACAAATTGAATACCGAGGAGGGGATTCGCGATGAGGCGCGTCTACGTAACTACGTTGATCCGGGCGAGACGCCGGTTAACGTGGAGGGCTTAGAGGAGCCAGCATCGGTGAGCGAGGCGCCCGAGGATGTGCGCACACAAGTGTTAGAAAAAGCGGATCCGTTTTATATCTCGATCGGCGATTTTATTTTTGGCTATAATAAGAGTGATGTCTCTTAGACGCATCTTTTGGGGATGTGGTGGAACGGCAGACACAGCGGACTTAAAATCCGCCGCCTCACGGCATGTGGGTTCAAATCCCACCATCCCTACCACGTATTTTGGAGCAAGATGAAAAAATCGGTACTTGCATTTTGTATGAGCGGCATTCTTTGTGTTATGTTAAGCGGATGTGGAGAAACTGTGGAGGCGCCAAAAGATCTTGAGGCGGCGAGTCAAACCGAGGATGCATCGGCTACGACGCTTCCCGACGCTTACATGAACTACGGGGATACTGGTGAAGGCGAAGCGTATATCCAGTCAACAAATAATAATTCTGAGCACGGTGATGTAGTTCAGCTACACACGAGTGCTGGTTTTAAAGCGGCGGATTTATCGGTAATTACCCGTGATATAGCCGAGAAAACCCCGCTTTATATTTACATTGATGGCAAAGAAGCGGCAAAGCTTGATGACCCCGATACCGATACAACGCTGCATTTAGAAAACGATGCAGTAAGCAACGGAACGCATACTGTAACGTTTGTGCAGTATGATAATGGGGATAGTACTGGCACCATTGTGTTTTACAGAACAAGCATGTATAACGTGGGATAACTGGTGCCCCCAACGGGACTCGAACCCGTGTTACCGCCTTGAAAGGGCGGTGTCCTAGACCGCTAGACGATGGGGACAGCAATCGAA
>CANBCO010000003.1 GCA_947367165.1 uncultured Coriobacteriaceae bacterium | reverse complement strand
GTTTGAAGCAGCTTGCGCAACAGTTGTGCTCATGTTACCAGATCCAATGCCAGAAGCTCCCGCGCCTCCTCGAGCAGTCACATTTCCGCCACGTATGGTGATATCTGAGCAAGTAAAGTTAGAAGCAGAACCAATACCAGCTGCCCCGCTTCCGCCCTGAGCCTGAATGTTTCCGCTTGTAATCGTGATGTTTTGTGTCGCTATGCCTGCACTTCCAATACCAGCAGCGTTTATACCACCAGTAGCTGTAAGTAAGCCCGGCGTTCCTTGCCCTGTGCTTGAAATAGTAAGTGTGCCTGACGCTGCTCCTTTTTGAATGCCTGGCGCGTTTTGTACGCCCGAGAAAAGCACATTAGAAGTTGTTGCCAAGAGTTTTAAAGACACATCTGCCCCACCAGCACACAACAGAGGTGAGCGCGCTTCAAGCGTCTGGATATTGACACCTGCCAAAATAAGATTTGCGGCACCTGTTGTTTTGATCTGCCAATTTTTAACAGTCGTCACGCTCTCAATATTTGCAATGCTTAGCTCTTTATCAGTTTTTATCAAAAGCGTGTAGGTATCGGTATCAAACTCATAGTCGGTACCTTCAATGCCTCCTGTCACCACAAATGGCAGCAGCACATAGCTTGCGGTATAGGTTGTATTTGTAGAAGGGAACTTATTGATGTCTTTTACAGGAATTACCTCAGTTGAGCTTTGTGTGATGTATCCCTTAAAGACTGAGCCTTCCAAAATACCTACTGGCACATTTTCTTCTGTTATTTCTTCGTCTGCGTTTCCGTATAAGTGAAGCTCAACTACGCTCTCATCATCTGTAAAGTGAGCACCAGTTCCTGCCAAGAAGGTAAGGTCAACTGTAGCTACAGTAAAAGTGTGGGTGGCATTTTCTATGTTTTGAAGGTAGGTCTTCCATGCCTCTTCTGCGCCTTCACCATAGGCCATCTGCTTATCTATAGACGCTTTCCAAAAACGTGTGGCGCTTCCAAAGCCAAAGCCAGAACTTGTTGGAAACACAAAGTTTTTGGGAAGGGTAAGTGAGGTAAGAGCGTTTAAGCCAGCAAACATATTTTGGCCATTTGTACCACTCACTTTTGAAAGTGTAAAGTCAGTTGGCAAACTGAGTGAAGCTAAACTGGTGCACCCACTAAACATGCTCGTCGTGTTTTCAAGTAAGGACCAATCTAGCTCATCAAGACCTGTAAATATCTCAAGGCTAGAAAGGCCAGCAAACCACCAAGCTGTACTCGTAGGCGCAAAACTTTGCGCAGTTTCATCAACTACAAACTGCTTAATATCAGATGCTTTAGTGCTGTACCAGCCAGGTCGAGTATTTTCCGTATAGCTGCTATCAACATGCCACACTGTCTCGTTAATAGTGCCAGCTGGTTTTTGACCATAGGTAAGCGTGAGGGTGTTTTGAGCATAACTCATCCATTCCGTATCTTCATACTGTGCATAAAGCGTATGAGTATTAAGTTCAACCTCACTCGTTGTTTCTACTTTAGAGGCTTCAGCAAATGTTTCGTCAGTGTACCAACCCTCAATAGGCACTTCACCTACCGTTGCAAACTCGCCATACGTACCTTGCGTATTGTTTTGCATATAGGCATAGGTGCGACTCGCTGGGCTCGCATCTCCTGCGCCTTCTGTATCGTACGTAACACTGGTAGAGATGGTTCCTTTACAGTCAATCGTAGCACCTTCAGAGATCTCTATCGTTCCAAACGTAGCGTTTGAAAGTGTTTTGTCTTCTGGAATAGTGAATACTGCACCAGATGGCACAGTAAGTGTTTGCGGAGTGTTTTGTATGTCTCCAATGGTTAGATTGCCAGAAAAACTAAGACTTCCTGGCAACGTCACATCACTATACATCGTTCCATTGTTGCCCACAAATAAAATTCCTTTGGTTAGGCTACCGCCTGCGGCTTCATCAAAACCTTGAACAGAACTAGCAGTCACCACAGCATTACCATTTAGCGTGTTGTCAGTTGCTGCGCTTGCAGTACCAGTACCATAACCGCTTCCAATTCCTGGTGCATTGTAACCTGTTGCTGTGATTATACCACCGGTGATTGTGCAACCAGTTTCCCTACTGTTCCATCCTCCACCAATTCCTGTTCCAAAATTTCCACCAGTTGCCTTAACTTCGCCGCCGCTAATAGTAATGTTGCTTACATCTTCGCAAGCTCCAGCATTGCCTCCGCCGGTGCCAATTCCAGCTGCTGTATAACCTCCTATAGCCTCAACTTTTCCCCCGGAGATATTGATATTGCTCGCGCCTTTATACGTTCCACTACCAATTGCGGCCCCATAGTTTATTGCCTTTGCATAAACCTCGCCGCCACTAATGGTAATACCTATTCCACTTCCTTCATAAGCACCACCAATTCCGGCTGCGAATTCCCCTCCAGTTGCTGTAATTGTGCCGCCGGTGATTTTAATGTTGCTACCATCTCCAACCTGCCCACCACCGATTCCGGCTCCGCAATAACCCCCAATTGCTGTAATTGTGCCACCAGCAATAGTTATATCACTTCCCTTTCCGCGCAATCCGCCACCGATTCCGGCTCCGTACCTTCCTCCAGTTGCTTTAATTGTGCCGCTGGTGATGGTTATATTGCTTCCTGCTCCACCATTTCCTCCACCAATTCCAGCTGCATTATACCCTCCCTGCACTTCAAGTGAACCCGTGCCGTCTATTTCAAGCTTTCCGGAACCTGCCTTATTTATACCTGCATAGTTGTCAGCAGTTGTCAAAAGCTTATTAGTACTTTCATCATGCAGGGTAATATGTATATCATTAGCAAACTTGTTAGATGCGAATAGGCCAGCTCCAGTATTGGTATTGATATTGACGCCGGCAAGAGTGAGTGCGACTCCTGAAGCATTGTCGTTAATTACAATGCGAGCATCAGTAGCTGTAGCTTGGTCTTTATTAGCAATCGTAAGTGCCGTATTTGTTTTTATCTCTAACAATCTACTAACCGTTGTGTAGGTATAATCAGTTCCTTCCGTGCCACCTGTAATAACAAAAGGAATCTCTTCAAACTTGGCATACAGTGTATGTGCGTTGAGTTCAACAGGAGAAGTTGAGGCCAAACGATTACCTTCAAATGTATCAGTTGTAAACCAGCCATAAAACTCATCATCTGCTATGCTTGGAAGCGTGCCATAGGTCTGCACTTCGCCATTGGTACTATAAGTAAAGGTAGCATCTGCAGGCGGCGTAGTGCCATCGCTCACTTTGTAAGACACTTTCGTTGCAAGAGTGCCAGCACCTATGACAGATCCGTTATTTTCGGGATTTTCATCATCGGTTTCAATGTTGATCGTACCATGCAATCCGTTGATAAGCGTCACGCCCGAAGGAAGAGTGACAGCGACGTTCTGAGGGACAGTAATACTTTCTTCAACAGTGTTGCCAACGGTAAGGCTTGCCGGGAACGTCACATCAGAAGGTATGGTGACGTTGCTGCCATAGATCTCTGAGACCCATATATCATTAATTGTTCTTCTAAAGCATAAACCGTGTGTACAAGAAGTATTGGCATCGAGCGCAGTTTTACTTCCACCACCTGTGGCGATAACAACAGCGTCGCCGTTTATCTCAATATTAGAGCCATTTCCGCTACCGGAGCCACCGCCAATAGCACTCGCACCAGTTCCGCCTGTGGCCGTAACGATGCCACCAGTAATTGAGATATTTTTGCCCCCTACACCATTGCCGCCACCGATACCTGCTCCTTGAGTACCTCCTGTAGAAGTGACATTTCCGCCTTTAATTTCAAGAAATCCTGATTCTTCAGTTCCGAAAGCCGTACAAATTCCTGCGTTGCTTGCAGATCCTTTTACTACAAGCTTCCCATTTCCAAGCGGTCCTTGAGAATCTATCGTAAGTTTGTGCGCTCCATCGCTTGCCGAGAAAATCGCAATTCCTGCACCTGTCATTTTGCTTGCATCAAATGTATTGGTGGTTCCATCTGGCAGGTAGATGGTCGCATTAGCACGCACCGTAAGAGCCGAAGCGCCAGTCGTATTTGCCAAATTCACGTTGTTGAATGTGACGGTAGCATCTCCCACAATACGAATCGCGGTAGTGGCTGTGGTAACCCCTTCTACCATAGAAATCGTGACATTTCCGCCATTCACATGAAGAGCACTGTTTTCTGTAGAGTAAGAGCACTGGTCATAATCGCCTGTGATGTAGTAATCTTTGATGACGTGCGGATCTGAATCGGCTCTAAACCCAGAATACGTAATTCCTTCATTTGCTTCAACAGACTCAGAAGCGACATTGTTTTGCAAATCCCCCCCCCCCGAAAGGGCAAAAGCGGCAATACTCACACATGAAAACAGGCAGACAAAGAATGCTGCCGCTACTGTAAAGGTTCGCGTCCTCTTCATAACAACACTCCTTCTTTTTGTAAAACATTCGGTGTACCTGTATATTGTATCATTTTTTTAATGCGCATATAAACCCCATCGGCCTCTACTAAGTCTAGCTGGGTTTCTCGGAAAGAAGAGGAACTTTCTACAATTGCTAGCCGTGCCATTTTTGGAGAAATTGGCACACTTGAAGCAGGCGGAATGAGCTGGGGTTTCTCGGCGGACAGAGCATCTAGCTGCAACTTTAAGCCGTACCATTTTTGCGAAAAATGGCACACGTGAAGCAGGGCTGGTTTCTAAGGCGTGCCATTTTTGGGTAAAATGGCACACTTGAAGCAGGTGGTGTGAGCTGGGGTTTCTCGGCGAGCAGAACATCTACCTGCGGCTCCATAACGTGCCATCTTTGCGAAAAATGGCACGCAAGAGAAACACAAACCCCCACGCATGCAATAGCTCGCTACTGCCGCGATACCTCGCTACACGACGATAAGCTCGTGGCCAATGCTGGTAAAGGGCTCAAACCCGTTACTGGTTACAACACCAGTGTCTTCAAGCCGGATACCAAATTTGCCTGGAAGATAAACGCCGGGCTCAATAGTGACCACGGAGTTTTGAGGAATCTCGCTATCCCAAGTTGGGCTAAACCGTGGGTTTTCGTGAATTTCAATACCCACCCCGTGACCGAGCCCATGATTAAAGTACTCGCCGTACCCAGCCTCGTCAATGACGGCAGCAGAGATAGCATGAATGCTGGCTCCATTTACCCCGGCATGCACAGCAGCAGCCGCCTTTTCGTGCGCTTCTCGGACCACTTCATAGGCTTCTTTTTGCTCAGGGCTAGGCTCTCCAATCGAGACCGTTCGTGTCATATCGGCATGATAATCGTCTACAAGCGCGCCAAAATCAATAACCACAAGATCGCTCTCTTGAAGCTTTCTCTCACCAGGACGTGCGTGTGGAAGCGCGCCATTAGGCCCTGAGGCCAAAATAGTTGCAAACGATACACCGTTCGCACCGTGACTTACCATGTAATGTTCAAGCTCAGCTGCCACTTCCTGCTCGCTCATGCCAGCTTTCATATAGCCCACAATATAGGTAAGTGCCTCATCACTTACCGCTTGCGCTTTTGTAAGGCATTCCAGTTCTTCCTCGTCTTTTACCATGCGCAGGTTTTCAAAAGCTTGGTCTAGATGCACAAACTCCACATCAAGTCCGCGCGCAGAAACAGCATCCTTAAGCTTGTCAAAATAGCCGAGTGAAACGGAATTTTCAATGCCAATTTTTTGCGCTTTGGCATTTGCGATTTTCTCGGCAAGCCAAGCTGCATGCGTGGTTTGTGCTGCAGCTCCTAGTCCGCCATCAAGCTCCCATGCTATTTGAGTTCCCAAGTGCTCCTTAAACGTTTCAAAGTAGCGCGAATCGGTTCGCAAGCTCAGCGTATCTTTCGTAATAAAGGCAGTGTGCGCCAGTTCATCGTCAAACGTGTTTTTTGCCCCAGTGAGCCAGCGCAGGCTCGCATTGGACTGCACAATCACGGCATCAAGACCAGAGGTAGCAAGGTAATCTCTGGTTTTTTGCACTCTGTTTGCAATAGCTTGTTCTCTACTCATCGTTTCTCCTCCTACTTTCGCACCATGCTTCAATGTGTTCTAATAAAATCGCCTGATCAAGCGGAAGCACCCGCACGCTTCCCACCCGATACGGTAGTGCCATCAAAAGCCTCCGCTCACGCTTATGCAGCGTTTGTAAAAACGTATCATACACTGTTTGCGCATTCAAGTCACAGACGAGCTCAGAAAAACCTGCCGCGTCCAAGAGTGCATCTTGCGTATACACCAGATCAACATCACCATCAAGTGCACTCACGCCCAGCCGAGAAGAAAAACGCATTCCCTCCGCGTGTGCCTGGGCGGGCGGCACGTCTGGCAAAAGCACCGCTAGCGTATCTGCAAGCTCTCTTCCGTACTCAAGCGACGCTCGTTTTGCAGCAGATGTGGCCGCCCGGATGCGTCCAATCCAGCGAGCACTCAACACAGCAAGCTCACACTCTGCCTGCGTGCTTTGTTCTTCTACTAACCGCGCATACTCCTTGAGGGCCTCTTCCCCATCGCACACCGCTGCTTGTAAGGCAAGTACCAGCGCATCTTGCGCGCCCGATGCGCCTGATACGCCCACCGCGCCTGATGCACCCGATGTGCCCGAGGTGCCACCCATGCCCACCGCGCCTGATGCACCCACCAAACTCGCGTCGTCGCCAGCCTCCAAAAGTGCCCGCGACGAATAGCACGCATCAAGGCGGCCCGGCGGACACACAAGTGCGAGTGCATCACCCGGCCGCGCATACAAAGGAAGCGGGTTACTCGGAGTCGTCATGAGGGCAAAAAGCGACGTTGCAAAGGCTACAGTAGGCATGCCTCCGCACCAAAGAGCTCCAGCGTAGCTAACAATTGAAACCAGCTCTGCATCGCCTGCGACCACCAGCAAATCCTCTTTTGAAAGCCCAGCTTGTGAAAGCTCACCAAGAAGCCCATCCACATCAGAAAGCAACCTCTTTTGCTCAAAACAAACCGCCTCAGTCGTATACCCTGCGCTCACGCACGTACGCTCAATGTTTGCCTTTACCTCGCCAGAAAGCTCAGGACAATACACAAACAAAGCATGTCCTGGCTTTCCCGTAAGCGATGGCGCATACGTAGAGAAAGCCTGCTCAACGTCTTCTGCAAACCTCACTTCGCAAAAGCCACCTCGCCGAGCCACCGTCTGTTTTAAAGGTATAGTTTCCATGCTTTCATTATACCAAGGTCGCAAGGTAGCAAAGAGCCGTCGCGCATGAGATCCAAGGACCTGCTGCAAAGGTCTTTTGTTTGCGCACAGCCGAGAAAACCGCCCCTCCCAAAAGCCCAGCGCAAAAGCCAAAAAGGGCAGCAAAGATGCCTGCAAAGGCGCACCACACACCAACCAACTTGATATCCCCCATTCCAAGAGCACACTTTTTGGTAACCTTTCTATAGCAAAGCTCAAAGGCAACGAGTACCGCTACTAGAAAAACTGCAGCTAGCAAGCTTGCCGGCAACATATGAACCCAAAGATACAGCAAAAACGCCTTAACACATGCCAGAGCAAACATAGCCAAAAGCACCTTATTTGGAAGGGTTCGCGTTTTCGCATCTTGTACAGAAGCAATGCCTGCGCTTACAAAAAACGCAACATCAAGCAGCGCAAATACTATCACAGAAGCCTGCATCAGCTTGGCCTTTGGTGGGTTTCTCGGCGAATACCTGCACAGGTCTCGCCAAACCGGCGCAAAGCGGTAGACCACGGAGCCTCGTTTGAAGACAAAGGCGACACTTTAACCGATACCGTACCTGCAAGTTTAGCAGCTAAGCAATCGGTAAATATTTGGTCTCCCACAAGTGCTGTCTCATGTGGGAGCACACCTGCTACCTTGCACGCGCGTTTCACGCCAAACGGAAGAGGCTTCCAAGCTCCAGAGATATAAGAGATGCCAAGCTCTTCTGCCGTATCCGCAATTATCTGTGTATGCGTGTTGTTAGAAACAATAGCAAGCGAAAAGCCACGCCGGCGCGCGCGTGCAATCCAGGTCCGCACGGAAGGCGGGATGACATGCTCTTTTGGAGTGGCTATCGTGTTGTCTCGGTCGAGCAATATAAGCTTTATTCCGCGCGCATCCAGCCACGTAACATCAAGGTCACCCACGCTAGGAACCACGATATCTGGAGCTAAAAACTTCACAGTTTTGCCCCTTCTTGGCGCGCTTTTTCAATAGCTGCCAAATGCTCCTCGTAGGTTTTGGAAAACGTGTGGTTTGAGTAGGCCCCATCGTCATATATCAAAAAGTACAAGTTGTCGCTCACCTCGGGCTCTAGTGCCGCCTGAATGCAGTCAAGCGAAGGCGAGCAGATTGGCGTGGGTGGAAGACCAGGCCTTGTATAGCTGTTATACGCGCTATCTACCAAAAGCTCTTGAGCCGAGGCAGCACGCCCAAGTTCGTACTTAAGCGTTGCATCAGACTGTAAATTCATACCAACTTTGAGACGATTGTAAAAAACACCTGCAATTTTTCTATAGTCATCCGCCGTTTTTCCCTCTTGTTGAAGCACCGAAGCAAGGTTGATAAACGTATACTCATCCATCTCTATCCCGTACGTCTCTTTAATGCGGGCCTTAGCACCAGCATAATCCAGGGCGCCTGCTTTTGCCTCAAACTGTGCAAGCATTGTGCGTATCACCTCATCAGCACTTGGAGTCGCGCCAGAAAAGTCATAAGTAGAACCGTATAAAAATCCTTCTAACGAGTCGTCGTGAACTCCGTCTAAAAATGAAAACTCCTCCTTAAACCGTGATGCCTTAGCAGCCGATAAAAACGCCTCTTTTGAAATGCCAAATGTACGTTCTGCAAGCTCAGCTACTTGAGAAACGGTAAGCCCCTCGGGAACCACAAACTTACCTTTTGAAGAATTGGGTCCTTTTAAAAGCTGGGCGACCAGGTCGGCCTCGCTCATAGTGCCGTTTAACACATACGTTCCCGGGATAAGCTTTGCGTCTGCTCCAGCTTGCGTAAGCTCTGCAAGAAATGCCTGTACATTAGAAATGATGTGCTTATCAAAGAGGTCATGGGCAAGTGCCGTTCCGCCTTCACCCTGCGAAATTATTACTTCGGTGTCTTGACTGGTTTTCCAAAAAACAGAAACAGGCCAAAGCGGAGCTTTTAGAGCTACACTTGCCCCCTCTACCATTCCTATCACACAAAGTGCCGCAAGTAGCAAAAGGAGCAGACGCTTTTTCTTTCCTCCCCGTTTTTTTACGTGTGATGTCTTGGGCACACCTCTATGGTGTGAGGTCTCGGGCATGTTGTCCTCCTTCTCGCTCTAAGTATACTTCTAAAATAAGACTTGCTGCTACGGCATCTAGTTTTCCTCGCATCTCACGCTCACTTAATCCAGCTTCACGCATTATTCGCTTTGCTTCACTTGAAGAGTGGCGCTCGTCAACGTAGTGAAGCGACAAATCAAACGTAGCCGCAAGCCGCTCTGCTACCTGTTTGGTAAACCGAACCTGCGCCCCTTCTTTCCCTTTTTCCAACATTGGAAGACCCACCACAAGCTCTTTTACTTCCCAGTCTAAAAGCAGCCGAGAAAACCGACCGTTTTTCTCGGAAAGCTCAGAGGTTGCAAAGACGCTATACGGCTGCGCAATCGTTTTTGTTGCATCGCTTATCGCAATGCCACTACGCTGTTTGCCTATGTCAAGAGCTAGCAGTCGTGGAGCCACATACACCTCACGAAAGCTCTTCTTTTACCCGTTTAATCGCAGCGTCTCTGAGGCTTGGGTCATCAAGGCCGCCTTGTGCAAAGTCGGGTTTTCCGCCGCCACGTCCGCCAAGAGCACCTGTCACTTCTTTAATAAGCTTGCCAGCATTAAAACCAGCTTCTACTGCTTCTTTAGTAGCTGCAGCTAACAAGGCTGTTTTTCCTTGTGGAGTCGAGGCAATTAAGAAGCAGGCCACCGGGCGCTCAGACTTTTCTTTTAAGCGATCCCAGAGTGCTCTGAGTTCTTTTGCGTCTTTTCCTTCCAGCTTGGCCACAAATGTTCTGTACGCTCCGCAATCAAGGGCAGCTCCCATTATCTCATCAACTACGCTGCTTCCTGCATGAGAGATAGCGTCTTTAAGACGCGCTTTAAACTTGGCCTCACGCTCTTTCATGCCTTGAGCTGCTTGTACAATATCGCGAGGAGGTACCTTTAACAAAGACGATGCTTCAAACAGGCCTTGTAAGAGATCATTTACGTACGTAAGTGCCCCTTTTGAGGTCACGGCTTCAATACGCCGGGCGGCACTTCCCACAGAGCTTTCATTCACAATTTTAAAGAACCCCAGCTGAGAGGTATTTGTTACATGCGTCCCGCCGCAGAACTCTTTGGAAAACCAGTTATCAAGCGCACCTGCGGTAACAATGCGCACTTCTTCTCCATACTTTTCTCCAAAGAGTTGGACAGCCCCACTTTTGCGGGCCATATCTATACTCATAACTTCTGTAGTCACCGGAAGTGCTGCAATAATTGCATCGTTTACCAAGTCTTCTACGTGCGCAAGCTCTTCTTTTGTGAGCTGCTCATAGTGTGTAAAATCAAAGCGCAAATGCGTATCTGTAACGAGCGAACCGGCCTGCTTGACGTGGTCTCCAAGGACGCGCGTAAGGGCGGCATCCAATAGATGTGTTGCCGTATGATTTCTTGCAATAAGGGCTCTACGCTCACTATCCACGCGCGCTTCTACAACCTCTCCAACCGATATAGTGCCTTTTTCAACGCTACCTACATGAGAAACTAAATCGCCTGCTTTAGAAAGCGTGTCTTTCACCTGAAACACCATTCCATCTTTTGCAAGAAGGCCCGTATCTCCAACTTGACCGCCCTTCTCGGCATAAAAGGGAGTGGTATCTAACAGCACTTCGCCGCTCTCTCCAGCTTGTAAGCACTCAACTTCGCTTCCCTCTTTCACAATGCCTACCACCGTTGCTGAAGAAGCAAGCCTATCATAGCCCACAAAAGCTGAAGGGTCTGTTTTCTCGGAAACTTCCGTCCAAATGTCCACGTTTGACCAGGCATCTTCTGCCGTAGCAGAAGCCTCACGAGCTCGCGCTCTCTGCTCTTCCATGGCCTGCTCAAAGCCGGCACGGTCAACCAATATGCCCTTCCGCCTAGCAATTTCTTCTGTAAGATCAATAGGGAACCCATACGTATCATGCAGTACAAATGTGGTAGCTCCAGAAAGCGTGTCTCCTTGAACAAGCTCTGAAAGTGCTTCTTCTAAGTAGGCCTCGCCTGTGGCAAGCGTCTCCAAAAAGCGCGCCTCCTCTGCTTGCACCACGTTTAAAATATGCGCTTTGTTCTCGGCAAGCTCAGGGTAAGCTTTTTGCATGCACGTAATGGTTTGTTGAGCCATTTCGCTAAAGAATGCGTGGGTGGCCCCTAACAGCTTTCCGTGAAAAACGGCTCTTCGCAAAAGACGGCGCAATACATAGCCGCGGCCTTCATTAGAAGGCAAAATGCCATCTGCCAGCATAAACGAGACGGCGCGTGCATGATCTGCAATGATGCGAAGTGAGATGTCGGTGGCTTCAGAAGCCCCCAGCTTAACCGAGAAAATCTTCTCGGCGGTCTTGATAAGGGTGTTAAGAACGTCACTTTTGTAACTGGAAGTCTCACCTTTCAAGACGGCACTCACGCGCTCAAGCCCCATACCTGTGTCAACGTTTTGGTGCGGAAGGTCAACGAGCGTGCCAT
>CANBCO010000002.1 GCA_947367165.1 uncultured Coriobacteriaceae bacterium | reverse complement strand
GGCCATAACACACCAATGAAAAGTTCACTCCAAATACCATTAAATGGCAGATAAGCACGAGCCCTAAAAGAACAATCATCCACTCGCAAAGCGCAAGTCTGTGTTTCGTTTTTCCAAAAAGCATTCGCCGAGCCAAAATGCAAAAGCCCGCCACCAAAAGACAAATAAGCAGAAGCTCAATGGAAAACACAAAAAGTGTGACCTCGATGTTTCCAGTGTAGTGGCCTTGGAGCACCGCCTGCATGGTTTGTACAACAAGCTGTATAAAAAAGATTCCGAGAAACCCAGCCGCTACGAGAGATAAGATAAAATACACGGCTGTAGTTTGGCTAACTGTATGATGAAAAAGTGTTACAAACTGTGGCGTGCTCAACTTGCCGTTTTTGTGAAGAATGCCCTCGCCAGCACACTCTTTTTCATGTTTGGTTGGTTTAGGTGCTTCTTTAATCCAATCGCTAAATGCTTCTATTTTCATGTGCGCTCTTTCTCTAGAAGGGGTGCATCTTTCATAGTATATTCCCAAAAGTGTTCAATCTTCTTTTTACTAGTAAACAAAACTTGCTGCTTTAATTCCTCACCCTCACAATTCTTTTTTTTATAAAGTAAAACAATCCAATATTAAAAAGAATAACTACGCCGCAAAAAAGAGAGAAGAATTGATCTTTCCAAAATAGAACGTGAACGCGTCAGATTTTGTAAAAAGCATGTTTCCCTGGATACATGTGGTTTAAAAGGAGTATGATAAAACAAATCAATCAAAAGGAGAGCTTGTGATTAATTTTGAATACCATGTTCCTACAAAAATTTATTTTGGCCCAGATGAGTTTTCGCATCTTGGAAAAGAAGTTGCTTCATACGGAAAACGCGTACTGCTTACTTATGGTGGGGGTTCTATTAAAAAAACGGGACTTTACAAAAAAGTGCTTGAGCAACTTGCCCAGTTTGACCTTCAAGTGACAGAACTCTCTGACATTGACCCTAATCCAAGAATTGAAAGCGTTCGTGAAGGAGGCGAGCTCTGTAAAAAACACAACATCGACGTCGTCCTTGCTGTAGGAGGAGGTTCAGTCATAGACTGTTCCAAATTTATCTGCGCCGCAGCCTGTTCTGATATTGACCCTTGGGAATGGTTTACGCCTACCAGGCCCAAAGTAACAAAGGCATTACCACTCCTTACCGTACTTACTCTTGCTGCCACAGGAAGCGAAATGGATGCTGGCGCTGTCATCACCAATCTTGCCACTAATGAAAAGATAGGCCGAGCATTTCCCCAGTTGCTTCCCAAAGTAAGTTTTCTTGACCCAACAAATACCTTTACTGTTTCTCCTTTCCAAACAGCAGCGGGAAGTGCCGACATCATCTCACATACGCTCGAAGCTTACTTTTCGCAAGATAAAGATCTCTTCTTTCTTGACACCTTTATGGAAGGCCTGTTGCGTACTGTTATAAAGTTTGCTCCACGTGCTATGAATAAAGGTGATGACTACGAAGCCCGCGCAAATCTCATGTGGGCTTCTACCTGGGCAATAAACGGCTTTGTAAACGGCGGAAAAACACAGGCGTGGTCAGTTCACCCAATCGAGCACGAAGTTTCTGCCTACTACGACATCACTCACGGTCTTGGGCTTGCCATTCTCACGCCACATTGGATGCGTCACGTATTAGCAAAAGACCAAGAGCATACCTTGCCCAAGTTTGTTCAATTTGCCGAGCAAGTCTTTGGTATAACCTCACAAGAACTCTCGGATCTAGACAAAGCACTTGCAGGCATTGACGCGCTACAAACATTTTTTGTAAACGATTTACAGTTAGCACCTTCTTTAAGCAAGCTTGCTATTGATACCACTCACTTTGATGCAATGGCAAAACATGCCGCAGGACAAGCAGGCGTCATTCACGGCTTTATTGACCTTTACCCAGAAGACATTAGAGAGATTTACCAAGCAAGCCTTTAATAGAGAGGCAAATCTCCTGTTATAGGGTCAATTTGCTTGTCATATAAAGGCTCAAATGCAAGACAAGTTAGCGTGGTCTCGCCATGAAACTCGGTGAGACCCGCATCTCTAATAAGGGCATAGATAAAACCGGCCTCTTTTCCCTTCTCGGCAATATCTAAAAGTTCCCGTTCTGAATCCACATACACGCACACTTTTGCCACTCCTTCATTAAACCAATCAGCCATCGGGTTATACTTATCGCGAGACTCCACATAGAGCGTATTGCCCTGACGCCGCAATTTTTCCAACTCCCGATGGCTCATCAGAGCTTGAAGCGTAGCTTGCACACAAGCATGCCCCGCTTGAGCAGCAATTTTTCCTTTACGCATCTTTAAATCACGCCGCATAACAATCATTTGCTTAGCTTTATAAAAACTCATGAACGCCTCCTAATCTATTCTTTTCTATAGTAGCGAATTAAGACAAGCAAAATATGGGAACAATACTTACAAAGACCCACGAGAAAGGAGCCACCATGGCAGAAGAGCTTAATGCAAAAAAAGTTGAAAAAACCCTTACCGATGACGTAGTGAGAGAAGGCGAGCTCGAAAACGAAAAGCACTCAATGGAAGCTTCTATCAAGCCTAACTATAACATCGAAGACCGTTATCCCGAGCAAATAGTAGCAAAATCAATTGAAGACGCCCAAGATAACGAAGTCTCCGAGCGCATTGAAGTAGGCACCGATGCAAGTGGCCACCAATATGCCCGAGTAGAAGAAAACGTCGAAGGTCAAGACTAATCTCTATCCGAGAAACCCTCCACCTTCCAGCTTAAACAACAACAGAGCGGGACAACGGGATGTAGCCCGTTGTCGCGCCTAGCCCGCGCTATCTTAAGAGCTATAGTCCACGTCTTCCACTATCGAGAACCTATATTTGGGGAACTTCTCGGCTAAATCATGTGCCAGTGCTTCTCGGACTTTCTTTCCATTTGCGCTGAATTCAAGGACAATATCAAAGTCGATAAAGTGTGTTTTAGGATCAATATAGAGCGCATGGACGCTTTTTATAGAAGGATGCTTAGCCACAATCGCCAGAATCTCCTCCTTTTCTTTTGCAAACTTTCCGTGGGTATTAGTAGCATAAATGCCAATAGTAAGCAAAATACGATACTTCTTATACGCATCTCTTCCAATTCGCCTGCTGAGCTCATGAATTTGCCGCGCAGTAAGCGTATCGGCCACTTCAATATGACACGTTGCTAAAGAATGTGTAGGGCCGTAATCGTCCACAGAGATATCGTAGACGCCTTCAACTTCTTCATATGAAAGCATAAACTCGGTAAAAGAAGCTGCAAAACGCGAATCAACAGCGTCTCCTATAACAGGCCCCACAGAATCTTTCATAGCCTCAACACCTGCTTTGATAATGCCAACAGCAATAATGGCACCTACGAGCCCGTCAATATCTATAGAAAACGCAAGAGAGAGCAAGGCAGAAAGTAACGTGCCTCCCGTTAAAAAGACGTCGGTTCTTGCATCTACCGAGCTCACTAAAAGGGCAAAAGAGTCCGTCTCTTTTCCTTTTTTGCGAAAGTAAAGCGACATGCAAATCTTTACCACAATAGCAATACTCACAACAATAAGTGTTGGTGTGGTATAGTCGGCGCGCTCAGGCCAGATAATCTTTTTTACCGACTCCACTAACGCAGAGATTCCAGCGTAGAGAATAATGCCAGAGATTATCATAGAAGCCATGTATTCCACGCGCCCATACCCATAAGGGTGCTTGGCATCGGGCGGTTTATTGGCTAGTACCGTTCCCAAAATGGTAACAATGTTAGAAATGGCATCGGTTAAATTGTTTACCGCATCTAAAATAATGGCAATAGAGCCTGCCGAGAAACCCACAAGTGCTTTAAAAGCTGAGAGCAGTAAGTTGACAACAATACCAACTTTCCCTGCTCTCACTACTTTTTTGGTTCGTTCTTTTTTTGAACCTATGTGAGCCATCGCCTCTCCCTAGAGCATGGCTCCACTTGAAGTAAGCCAGTAGTTTCCTATCCAGCAATCGTGAGCCATGGCTCCGCCTGCATAACTGTAATACCAGGCATTGTCGCTGTCCAGCCAAAACCATCCTTGGCGCAAAGCACCGCCTGGCACATCCAAATAATACCAAGCAGAATCTATCCAATGCCATCCACTTTGCATATACCCGCTCTCATTAAAATAGAACCAAGCCCAGCCAATCCACTGCCAACCTTTTTGCATCTTTCCGTTGTCAAGCATGTAGTACCAGATGCCATCAATCTGTTGCCATCCTTTATACATACGCCCGTTATCTTTTGCGTCAAGATAGTACCAGCCGTCTTCAATCCAGCTCCACCCAAAGTGGTATATGTGTCCAGAACTATCAGCATAACGCCACGCATTGTCGATCCAGACCCAGCCATCTTTTGCCATAGCTCCTTTATTACTTGGGTCTAAATAATACAAATCTCCTCCAATCGTATTCCAGCCAGAATACAACGCTCCGTTACTTGGATCAAAATAACGCCACGCGTCTTCAACCCAATTCCAACCTTGTTGCATATATCCGGAATCATCCACGTAAAATAACGCGTGCGTTACGGGGTCTTCAATCCACTGCTTTTTAAGCATAGTTCCGTCATTAGTAAAGTAATACCAGTGCGATCCGTACGTATCTTGTACAAAAGTCCAGCCGTTATGCTCTAAAAGGCCTTTATCGTCATAGTAGATCCAACCATTATTGTGCCAAATCCATTTTGATTGAACTGAATACGCCACGTTTTCAAAGTACGCCCAGTTGTCGCCCTCTTTTACGAGGCCATCATGCGGCGTTGGGAGACCATTTACGTAGTACCACGTATGATGCTCGCCTTCGTTAGCTGTCCGCAAATGCGGCTCAGAAGCTGTGTTTCCTGTGTTATAAAGCGCAGGAAGCGAGCCCACTTTCTTGGCAAGATCAACAGAAAATGCCACGGCTCCCGTTTGCCTCACTTCATCAGCTTGATAAAACTGAGTTTGTAATGCAGCGAGCGTGGTGTAGGTTTTCTCGGGTACGAGGGTAAATTGTCCTGTCATAAATGCTACTTTAGGAGAAAGTGTCCGCAAATACTTCTCAGTGTTAGAGCCCTCAAGCCCGTGGTGGCCAAGTTTTAAAAAGTCGACCTTTCCCACTTGAGACGCGAGCTTATCTTCGGCGTTACTTGCAGGTGCATAACTCGATACGTAATTATCTATATCGCCCGATAAAAACGCATTCATTCCCGTTGTTTTTGAGGTCACCTTAACCCCAAGCGAAAGCGAATTGGCATCTCGCATAGAACTTGCAGGTGCATTGTCAACATTAAAGTAATGCATGACTTGAAGCTCCATGTCTCCAAGCTCAAAGGCAGGATTTGCCGTATAAGCCTCAATGGTGATGCCATCGAGTGTTGTTGTTTTGGTGGGTTTCTCGGGAACCTCAGGGTCGCGCACGGGATCTACCTCGGCACTCGTATCAAAATATTGAATAAAAGTCGCCCCCACCTGAGACGCTGCTTTTCTGAGCTGGTCATACTGATAGAGGTTATCCCATAGGCGAGCAGTATTATTAATGAGCTCATCTCTATAAGGCTGAGCATAAACGCGTTTGGGTTGATACTTTTGAATGAGGAACGCCGCCGTGCCAATGTGGTCTGAATGCACGTGCGTACCCAGGTAAAACTCGAGATTTTCGTTGGTAACCCCAAGCTGGTTTAGGTAATCAACCATTTCTTCTTTGATAGAGTCCCATTTGGTAATGCCTGGTCTATCAGGATAACGTGCATCGCTGCCATCAGGCCAATCGTCTCCCTGTCCAGAGTCAACAATACCAAAGATGGGCTCACCATTTTCATCGGTGCTCTCAAGCACAATGGCGTCCATATAGTTTTCTGCCAGTATATGAATTTGTGCAGTTTGTGTTGGGGCAGGAGCAGAATTTGGCTCCGCTTGAGCTGACGTTACGAGCACCCCTGCACTTAAAACCCCTGCTACAATTGTTAAAAATGCGAACATTTTTAGCATACATTTCATATCACATCTTCCTTTCCAAAATAGTGCTAGAGCATACTACCATCTTTTGAAAAGTTTTTCAAGTTAAGTAGGCTTTTTTGCCCCTATAAAGCAAAAGTGTCACAAATCGAGCCGCTCCTTTTCATTCAAATTGAGGCTACGTGGCGTGACGTGTGAAGACTACACATTATGAATACTGTGCGTAGAAGTCTTCCACTTTTTTTGAAAGAGCGCAAAGGGTAGGGGCTTCTGCTGCAGTAACACTCTCTGCTACAACTATTCCGTGTTCATCCGAGAAAAGCGCCACAGGCTCAGCTGGCACCTTGTTAAGCATCTCATAGTTCACAGAAACGCCTAGCGTAGCTGCAAGATCAAGGCCTAAGCTTGCAAGCGCACTTAAAGCACTGCCACTATCTGTATAAACTGTAAGCCCGTCTTTTGTCTCCGAGAACAGCACCTCAGGAGCAACGCCTGTACGTTTTCGCTCTGTCTCACTCATCTTTGCTCTGGCAAAAAGCGCCTCTTTGCTTGTGTCTTCAAGAGAAACGTAGGCACCCTTACTCATAACCGCTGCTCCCAGCTCTCCCACAACAAGCATAAGCACTTCTTGTGACGTTTCCGCGTTTTTTTGCGGTATAAGATGCGCTTCTATATGCTGCTTTGCCCAGGCCACAAACTCAGGCGTGATGAGTTCGCGCCCATCGGTTGTACGCACGCTCCTTTTTTCGAGTCCTCGCATATGACGGTCTAAAAAAGGCAGTGCACCTTGGCAAAGTCGCCACCTGCAAATGAGTGCAGGATTTCCCAAGCAAAGTTCTCCTGTGTTTAAAGAAACGTCATCCATACCTACTCATTCCTGTGGTAACGCAGCTCATAGCACCCTCGTCATGACCTCGAAAAGGCGCCACCACCGCCGCCTCCACCAACGCCCCCGCCTCCGCCGCCACTAAATCCGCCACCCCCACCATGAGAAGAGGCCGAGGAAGCTGCTACAGAGGCCGCAGATGCGTGATAGCTTTTATACATTCCCGATCCCATCTGCGAATAAAACAGACGGTTAGGGCCATACCCAAACATAAACGGATAGTAGTAGACAAAAGAAGGATTTTGAACAAGCTCTGGCATGCGTATACTCAGCTCTTCCAGTACCTCTTTTGAGACACCAAGAACACACGCCATAACCAAAAGGTGGTTCCATAACACAACGTCTTGCGGAATTGCCTCATTAAGCTTAGTAAAGTCTGTTAGCCAATGCTTGAGCGCATGCAATTTTGCATCCAGCTCAATCGCTTCTTCAGAAAGCGAAGGCGTTTTTTGCAACACATAGATACAAAATCCAATTGCCGCAGCAGGTAGTAGCAAGGTTACATAAAAGGCCATAGGAACATCAAAAGACAAGAATGCTCCAAGGCCTAACAGTAGCGCCACCGCCGCAAAAACGAGCCCTAAAAGCAACGGCACTTTGCTCACCTTATGTTTTGCAACATAAAAACCTCGCATCACACCGGCGGCTTCAACTTTTGCTCTCCAGCCATCAATAGCTGCCTGGTATTTTGCAGGCGAGCTCTTTGCATAGCGTTCCAGCTCGTGTAAGTTCAAGATAGTTTGGGTGGGTTTCTCGGCGGAGCTTTCTAAAACCGGCACAAGAACTTGCGAGACAAACGCTTTATCGATCTCGTCTGTAAGCTTTTGCGCGGCTTTTTCGTTATACAGAAGCGCCCCTTCTTTTTGCGTGTTTGCAGGGTCAAACGAGAACACGCCCTCATCCACAAGCCGCATAAGCGTCGCACTCATCTCTGGTGCCCCGGCCTTGCCTCGGTGATAGAGCGAGCCCAGCAGAGCAGGATGACCTTTACTTGGAATATCCCTGTAGTACTCGTCGCTAAAAAGTGGCCTGTTGTATTCTCGGTATTTTTTGAGCGTGCGATAGGCGAGCAAACTTCCCACAGCACCTGCTACAAGCACAAAAGCAAAAGCGCCCCAGACAAGCACTTGTGCAACTATGCGCTCTCTATCTGCCTCTTTTGCCCACGTCTCCTCTTCTTCCTGCACTGCCGAGAAACGCGCCCCACTCATCATGCGCGCCAAAGGCAGCCAGGACTCGGGAAACAAGATGCGCGCCTCTGCAAACTCGTCACTTCCCACGTATGGGACGGTATACGTAACGCAATCACTTCCAACTGAAATCTCCCCATCCAAAGGACCGTGTCCGTATGCCCACACGTTCTTCTCGCCTTCAAGCTGCTCACCTTTGGGCACAGGAAGCGTGATGGTGCACGTTACGTTTTCGCTTCTTTTGTCCCACCCGTCGCTTATGAATTTCCAGTACAGCTCAGCCGTATCTTGATAACGCAGAGCAAGCCCGTCTAGCTCGTACGAAATGCGATACGTCTCGTCTCCCTCTGCTTTGCTGTCATAGACCTTAACCTGGACATTGTTTGCTTTTTGCACTTCGCTAAACGTATAGTTTGTGCCCAAGGAACTCCTGGAAAACGTTTGCAGTCTTCCCTGAGCATCATACTTTCCCACAGAAATATCTTGCGGACGAATATCTTTTCCTTCATACTGACCCATAGGAAGTAACCAATACACCCCATGGACAGAACTCGAAAAATGATACGTGCGCTCTTCTATAACCCGCACGTTTCCTTCCTCATCAACCTGAGCTTCAATCGTTACTTTTGGAATAGAATACGTAGAGAAAAAAGGTAGGTTTCGTGCTAAACACGACGTAAGACTGCTAACAAGTCCAAATATAATCACAGCATAAATGAGAATATTTCTTCTTTTCATAGGCCTCCGATAAACCTGTTCTGTTTTAGCAAAACCAATGATACTCCAAATTGCGCTCAGTCATGAAAGGAAACAGAGTAGCAAAAAAGTGTAGGTTAGGTTATAATGCTTAGACGCCGCTTTAGGCGCTATGATGCGTGGAGAGCTGACCGAGTGGCTGAAGGTGCTCGCCTGCTAAGCGAGTATAGGATAACCTCCTATCTGGGGTTCAAATCCCCAGCTCTCCGCCAGTATCTCTTTGTAACCGTAATTGCACTTGACATTGTTTGGTGCTCGCGTCATACTTAAAAGCCAGTTGCGCCGTTACCTCAGCTGGATAGAGGGCCTGACTACGAATCAGGACGTCATAGGTTCGAATCCTATACGGCGCACCAGTCTTTTCTCTTTCCCCTCTCTACATACAAACTACGCAAGCGGGCTTTTCTCGGGTACGATTTCTTCCACGCCACCCATATAAGGCTGAAGCGCAGAAGGAATGCGCACAGTACCCTGCTCAGTCTGGTAGTTTTCAATAATCGCAGCCATTGTGCGCCCAACCGCCAAACCAGAGCCGTTCAGCGTGTGAACAAAGCGCGAACCCTTGAACTTCTCGGGGTCTTTATAGCGAATGTTAGCCCTGCGCGCCTGAAAATCTCTACAATTTGAACAGCTGCTAATCTCTTTGTAAGCGTTATAGCTGGGCAACCACACTTCTAAGTCGTATGTTTTTGCTGCCGAGAAACCCAAGTCTCCTGTGCAGAGCGAAACTACACGATAGGGAAGCTCAAGTGCTTGAAGGCATGCCTCGGCTTCTGCGGTCATCTCTTCTAGGCGTATGTCGCTTTCTTGCGGCTCCGAAAAGCGAACCATCTCCACTTTGTCAAACTCGTGCACGCGGATAATGCCTCGGGTGTCCCTTCCGGCAGCACCCGCTTCCTCGCGAAAACACGGAGTAAACGCAGTATAGTTAAGTGGAAGCGCGCTTCCTGCCAAAATCTCATCACGATGAATGTTGGTAAGAACGACCTCGGCAGTGGAGATAAGATAAAAGTTGGGACTTACGTGAAACAGATCGTCTTCAAATTTGGGGAGCTGGCCTGTACCGTAAAGCGTTTCTGCATTGGTAATAACCGGCGGCCACCACTCCTTATAGCCAGCTTGTAGGTGAAGGTCTATAAAAAAGTTAATAAGCGCGCGCTCCAGGCGAGCACCCATACCGCCAAGAAGATAAAACCGGCTTCCGGCAAGCTTTACTCCGCGTTCAAAATCAATAATACCAAGGTGCGGTCCTAAATCCCAGTGCGCTTGAGCTGTAAACGAAAACTCTCGCGGCGTTCCCCACCTGCGCACTTCCACATTTTCGCTCTCGTCTTTTCCGATGGGAGCAGACGGATCTGGAATATTTGGAATCGCACTCATGAATGTTGTAAGCTCAGCATCTACGGCCGCACGTCTTTCTTCAAGCTGAGAAAGGGTTTCTTTTTGGGCAGCGACCTCAGCTTTCAGCGTTTCTGCTTCTTCGCGCTTGCCAGTGCGCATGAGACTTCCTATCTCTTTAGAAGCAGCGTTTCGCTTTGCCTGAAGCGCTTCTACCTCGCCAATTACTTCTCTGCGCTCAGTATCAAGTGATAAAAACTTCTCCTTATCCCACGAGCTATTCCTTGAGGCCATAGCCTGATCAAGCACTTCTGGGTTTTCTCGGATGCTTTTTATATCCAGCATGTATGCTCCTTTTTTTACGTGTAGGGTTATAAGTGTAGCGATTTTTTATGCCACAAGTGCTAGCAGCAAAAGGGTACACTTACTGTAAATAAAAGGAGGCTTCATGACAAAAACAATTCAGCTTAATATCATGGGAATGACATGCGCAAGCTGCTCTTCTATCATAGAAAAAATGGTTGGCAGAATGGAAGGTGTCCAGGCCATTCAAGTAAACCTTGCACGCTCAAATGGACGAGTAACGTATGACCCTGAACTCACAACGCCAGAAGCTATTCTTGCAAAAATTGACAAGTTGGGTTTCTCGGCGGCGGTAATTGATGCAAAAAGCAAGGTAAAAGCAGCAGAAGAAAAACGCGTCCGAGAAATACGCAGTCAAAAAAGGAGCTTTGTCCTTTTTATTGTTGCATGCGTGCTTACCGTCACCATCATGAGCCTTTCTATGACCAGCGTTGGCATGGATGTAGTTTCTGCACTGTTGGGCACGCACGACCACGCTCGTGTCATGTTTGTCACTAATGTCATCTGCTTTTTTCTCTGCATTCCGGTGCAATTTGTCTGTGGCGCGCGTTATTACAAAGGGATGTGGGGCGCCCTTAAAGCAAAACGTGCCAATATGGATACGCTTGTTTCTTTGGGAACTACTATCGCCTTTGCCTACGCCACCTACCTCACGTTTAGTCCGAGCTCGCACAGTGGCGCGATGGCTCCTTTTGAGACAAGTGCGATGCTAATCACCTTTGTGCTTTTAGGAAAAATGCTTGAAGCACGTGCAAAAGGAACGGCTGGGCGCGCGGTAGAAGAATTGATGGAGCTTACTCCGCAAACCGCACTGGTAAAACAGGGCGATGCGCTCGTCGAAAAGCCCACAGAAGAGCTTGAGCCTTGCGATGTGTGCGTCATAAGGCCAGGAGAGCGCATTCCGGCAGATGGCGAAGTCGTGAGTGGGGCGTCATCAGTTGACGAATCCATGCTTACCGGAGAAGCGTTTTTGCAAGAAAAAACCGCAGGTAGCAGTGTTACCGGCGGCACCATAAACGCAACAGGGACACTTGAAGTGCGCATTACGCGCGCTGGCCAAGACACCACCCTTGCGCACATCATTGACCTTGTAGAAGAAGCGCAGGCCGCAAAGCCCCCAGTTCAGCGTCTTGCCGACACCATAAGTGCCATATTTGTTCCTTGTGTTCTAACTATAGCTCTTGTCACCTTTCTCATCTGGCTTTTTATAACTGGAGCAGGCTTTGAGCGAGCCTTAATGGTGGGCGTCTCGGTCATAGTAGTTGCATGCCCATGTGCGCTTGGCCTTGCAACTCCTACGGCAACCATGGTGGGAACGGGACGAGCCGCCAAGCAGGGCATTCTCATTAAAGATAGCGATGCCCTTGAGCAAGCGGGCATGCTCACCACCGTCATCTTTGACAAGACCGGAACGCTTACCAAAGGAGCCCCTCGCATTGTGGCTTGTACGCTTTCTCCAAACGCAACGTTTTCTAAGGATACCTGCATCTCACTTGCTGCGAGCATAGAGGCAAAAAGCGAACATCCTCTCGCCTCTGCCCTTACTAACTACGCCGCCGAGAAAACCGCCCATGCCTTTGAAAAGAGCACCCAATCTGCGGTTTCTTTATTTAGAAGGGATGTCAATCTTCCAGAAGGCGACTGTGTTGACAACGCATGTTGGGAAGCTCTGGTAGATGCAACGTACACATTAGGCGACAGAACGCTCTATTTGCGACTTCCAAATTTTCATGGAAATGATGTGAAGATGCTACAAAATGCCCTAAACGTTTTGGGCTTTCACGCCGGTGCTATTGACGGCGTGTATGGAGCTCACACCGAAGCCGCCGTAAAACAGTTTCAAGAAAACATTGGCGAGCTTGGAGATGGCATGTGCTTTCCAGATACCGCACAAGCCGTCTTGCGCCTACACCACGTCTGGGAGGGGCAAGATGGCAGAACGAGCCCGCTAGCAGGGACTCCCTTAGGCTTTGCCCGTGCTGCCGAAGTGCTTGAAACGTGCAAGATTGGGCTTCTCGGAAGCGATCCTATCACCCGGTCAATCGCAGCAAGAGTGTGGAATCTTGCGAGTGCAACCACGGAAAACTCGGGGCTCGTTTTGCTTAACAGCGAAGAAAGTGCTGGTGAAGAAATTGAGTTTCTTTGCGAGCTTACCTGCCAAGATGAGCACCCCAAAAAGGGAACTACGTTGGTAGCAGTTTCAAATCTCACACGCGATTTGGGTATTAGGATTGCTATGGCGCGCGAAATGAGTCAGGCGCATCCTCCCCACGTGCTTCTTAAGATGCCAAATGAGGTAAACGATTACTCGGGGGGCTTTACCGCAGCTAAAGCGCAGACGCTAGCAAGCGTTATTTTAGATGCATTCTGTAGTGCCTTGTCCAGGCAAGATTCGCTGTAGTGCCCTCTCTCGGTGAGTCTCACTGTAGCAAAAGTTGCCACTAGCGCGTTAGTGGTAAGTTTTTTCGGACGAATAACGCCGAACGCACAACATTTCCTACCACCAATCTTTTAGTGGTAGGT
>CANBCO010000001.1 GCA_947367165.1 uncultured Coriobacteriaceae bacterium | reverse complement strand
GCCATGTAGGTATCATTGTCAAAGTAGTACCAGTGGTTACCATACTCATCTTCAAAGTAGTGCCAGCCGTCGTTTAGGAACTCTCCGTTGAGAACGTATTGCCAACCGGCGTCAGACTGTACCCAGCCGTCTTGGGTGCCTGGGGTGGGCTCTGGATCTGGACTTGGACCAGGTTCTGGTGCGACTTCCCATTTTGCATACAGCGTTATGTTTGAACTAAGCGTATCTGTTGCAAAGTCCCATTTGTGAATATAGCTATCTTCTGTATACCATCCATCAAAGATATAACCTTCTTTTGTTGGATCTTTTGGTTTAGTAAGCAAACCATTTACTGTTCCTTGTTCTGGAACTGGTGTTCCTCCACAAGAGTCAAAGGTTACAAAGTAGTCTCCTATAGCAAAGTAAGCATTCGTAGTGTTTGTAAGGTTAGACTGCGCTCGGCCTTCAGGAATTGCTGGAGATAGTGTTGCAGTAGCTGTTCCTGGATCTGTGTTGTTGGCATAGCTAACGCTATAGTCGCCAATTGTTCTTTCACTGCTGTATTGGATGAGATAGGTATAGATAGGAATATCGGGCAGCGGTTTTTCTGGGGTAGAAGCAGGATTGGGGTCATCCCTTAAATACAGTCTTACCATGGTCTTAGGAGTATGAGCATTTCCTGTGTAGGGAAAACGACTAGGAAGTGTATAGGAGACTAGACTATAGGCATCACTTGCTAAATCGAGTTGTTTTATAGTGACTTCTACAGTATCTGAGTCTTGCCCTATATAGGCTCCTCTTAACACGATACGTGCGCTATAGTTTCCTGCATCTTTAATAGCTGTCGTATCTATTCCGTTTGCATCTTTGTATACCACATAGAAGTCAGCACCTTCTGTAAGGGCTACTGGATTTGTTTGTCCTTGAATAGTTGCTGTAACTTGTACTTTGTCATCTTTTGTACCAAGGGTTTGGAAAAGCCCGTTATAGATAAGCTCTTCTTTGTCTGCATTAGTTTGCGGCCAAACGACATTGAGGTCAGTAACTGTTCGCATGGGATTCTCTGTTCCTGTAGCACATCTTTGCCAGCGAAGACTTGAAGGTGGATCTTGTTTGCTTTCTGCAACAAGATTTGTTGTAGGAATTCCTGTTGTAGCACTTGTATTATCTACTGGCCACCAGTTAGCAGAAGGAAGGCTCATATCATTATCAAGCTTAAAGCCATTAGCTCCACCCAAAGTAATTGAGGCAATCTTCGTACCACGAAACATGTCGAACACACCGTATGATGAGCTAATAGCACCATCTATGTTCCAGCCTGCAATGGCATCAAGAGAGACGAGGTTTGTACAGTTGGAGAACATGTCGCTCATGCAATAATCACCGTTTACATTACCTACATCCCAAGCAGAAAGGCCATCAAGAGAAGTAAGGTTTGTACAGTCGGAGAACATGTAGCCCATGCAACTAATGCCACTCACATTACCTACATTCCAGGCAGAAAGGCCATCAAGAGAAGTAAGGCTTGAACAACCGTAGAACATGGAGTACATGCAATCCTTGCCGCTCACATTGCCTACGTCCCAAGCAGAAAGGCCATCAAGAGAAGTAAGGCTTGAACAACCGGAGAACATGGAGTACATGCAATACTTGCCACTCACATTACCTACATTCCAAGCAGAAAGACCATCAAGAGAAGTGAGGTTTGTACAGCCTTCGAACATGGATTGCATGCAATAATCAGCGTTTACATTACCTACATTCCAAGCAGAAAGGCCATCGAGAGATGATAAAGAACTACAATTTGCAAAAAACGCCGCAAGCACAGGTGGGGTATTGTCGTCTTTACCAGTAAATAAAACTTGTGTATCAGGGTCTGCTTCTATGTTTACGAGTTGAGTAGATGCAAAAGGACCTTTGCTAGAATCGGGTGAACTTCCTGAATCTGGATCGTATTGCAGTGTTTGAATAACAGAAGTTCCCGCAAAGTGAAGTGTTGTAGCACTTACGCCTTCTCCTTGAGCATGCATAAAGGAATAAATCTCATCTGTTGTGCAGTTTCCTTGTATAGTTACCGTTTTGGTTGCAGAATCATATGAGATAGCATCGTTAGATGTAGCATAAACCACACTAGGACGGGGCAGCAAGAATAAACTAGTAGCAAAGACTGCTACTAGAAGCAGAGAGAGAGAGAGAGAGAGAGCAATTTATGGTTAACTTTTTTATACATGATGGTCACCTTTCACTTAGTTTCAAACATGCCATGCGTTTTTTGTTCCAATCATTATACTGCAAACACAAGAATTTAAGCAAACAAAATAATATCAAGAAGAAAAGAATAGCAATCTTATGCGCTAGACAAGAAAGGCACCACGCACATAATCTGCGCGTGGTACCCTATTCGTTTTCTTAACTGCGGCTAGTGAAGCCAAACTCCGCGCCAATCGAGGTAGTAGGCGTCTTGCCAAGTGTTACGTGCCATGATGCCGTTTTGGTAACAGTAAAACCAAGCATTCCAGTCTGTATCCCAAATCCAGCCTTGGCACATCTTGCCATCCCAGTTGAAACCGTACCACTTGTTATCAACCCACTGCCAGAGGTTTTCAATCATAGGACCTGTTGAGCATACCCAGTACCAACCTTGCCAATTGTCATTCCATATCCAGCGAGAGGTTGCTATGTAGCTATTGGAATCAAAGAAGTACCAGTGCTCTCCGTATTGGTCAATAATGTAGTGCCAGCCGTCGTTATAAAAGTTCCATCTACAAAGTATCTCCAACCTTGTTCATCTTATACCCAGCCTCCTTGATCAGATACCCAAAGAGCATAGAGTACTATATTTTTTGTTATTGTTATTTCTGTGATTTCATTTCTGTCTTAGTCTGCCCAGCCTGCAAAGGCGTGTCCTTCATAGGTTGGTTCTGGATACCACGATGTTTTAACTAAAGAACCTGCGCCATAGGTTTGTACCAGTTGTTGTTGTCCTGCAGAAAAGATTCCAGGACTTGTATCGAGGGTAAAGGTATACAACGTAGGTTCTGGAGCTAGGTCATAGTTCCAAACGGCAACCAGTGTTGTATCGTGATCTGGAACGTAGTAGGGCTCTTGGAATTTAGCTCCTGTTGCTACATCTTTCCAGTAGTCAAACTTATAGTCGGCTCCTTTATATGGTTGCTCGGGGGAGAAGAAGTCTCCTGGGACAAGGTCAGAAAACACTACTGTATTAGCTCCAGTAGAGGTAAAGGTACCTCCATCCGCAAGCAATGTAACCGTTACAGTCTGGGGAAGCTCTTGCCAGACAGCATTGTATACAGCACTCACGTATGGAATGGTATAAGGAAATGTAATTACAGCGCCTGTGCTATCTTTAAAGCCTTTAAATTCATAGCCTGCTTTTTCTGGTCTTTCAACAGATTGAAGTGCTTGTCCTGGAGTAAGGTTAGCGAGCGTTAAGGTACTCGTTCCAGTTGATGCAAAGATTCCGCCGTTGGCATAAAAAGTAAGAGTAACGGTCTAAGGTGCCTCTTTCCAAATTGCATAATACGTATCAACAGTGTCACTTACGGAGGGCTTTAAACGACATACTCTTGTCTGCAATACCCTCAAATGTGGGGCTAGCTAAATCTATTGTAGTTAAATTTGGAGATTGATAATATGCTATACCTAACTCATGAAAGCTTTGCGGCGTATTCGTTGGCGCGTTTCTCGGCTGTATCATCTAAGGGAGACAAAACAGGGTCGAGCCCCTTTCTTTCAAGGGCTTGCGACAAAAGCCAATCGGCGAGCTCAGGGTTTTTGGGCAGCAGAGGGCCATGAATGTAAGTACCTATCACACGATTTGCGCGAGCTCCTTCAAAGCCGCTTGCACCATCGTTTCCAAACCCGTGCAACACGCGCGCAAACGGCGTGACATCTGAGCCAAGATACGTGCGTCCTCCATGATTCTCATAACCTACAACATCTTGAGAAAACAGCTCTGTTGTACAGGCAATATTTCCAATGAGGCGCGGCGTCTTACGCACCGTATAGATGTCAAGCAAACCAAGACCAGAAAGCTTGTTCTCTCCGAGTGAGTACTCATGACCCAACAGCTGATATCCTCCGCAAACCGCTAAAAGAACGCCTCCATCTTTGGCATACGCCTTAAAATCGGCCGTATGCTTTACGAGCTCTTCTCCCACAATTCCCTGCTCGCGGTCTGAGCCTCCTCCCACAAACACGATATCTGCAGAAGAAAGATCGATGCTTTGCCCAAGAGAAACGGGAATGATATGGGCTTGCATCCCCCGCCATGCCAGGCGCTTTTCAAGCACAAGCATATTTCCCGTGTCCCCATATAAGTTAAGCAGCTCGGGAAAGAGATGCAAAATAGTGAGTTCTGCTTTAGCCACGCTCCGCCTCCTTTTTGCAAACGTCGCGAGCGTGGTGCTTTTGCATCTCATCAAGCTCGGCTTTTTTTGGCCAGAGGGCAGAGTAGTTGGTAAGCACATACACCGGGCGCGCATCAGGAGCTGCCGCCAGGACCTCAGAGACATTGTTTGCCACTTCACTTGTTATACCTGCATATTTAAGGCGCACCACCATATCTAACGCGCGCGTTCCTCCCACAAAACAGATAAGCCCCTGCTCATCGTTTAGGCGCTCAAAATCCACGTCGTAAATCCAAGAAATATCCCGCCCATCGTTATAGTTGTCGTTAATGACAAAATACGCCACTTTTTCACGCGCATCGACCTCCATGAGGGAGATATTTTGATTGAATCCCGTAGGATTTTTTGCAAGGTTAAGCACAATATCGCGACCATCAATCTCATACTTTTGCAAGCGTCCATTTTGAGGCGCATATTCTTGCACAGCAACAACAAATGCCTCATCGCTCGCACCCGCCAGACGCGATAGCGCATACGCACCAGCTACGTTATAGACCATGTAAAGACCGCCAAACCCAACAGAAAGAAAAAGCGTGTCATCTGGACCAGAAATTGCACAGCTAAAACCCTGCGACTCGAGACAAATGCGGGTCACACCATACTGCAAAGCCGGCCGAGAGAAATCACCGCGTGGGCAGTTGTAATCGCCAAGCTGAGCATACGTTCGAAACCGGTACGTAAGTGCTTCTCCGCAGACCTGACAAAAGCGCGCCTCGGGAACTCTCTCTTGTGCGCTTGCAACTTCTTCTTCAACGCCAAAAAACACACAGGGCACCCCACTTAAAAGGGCCACGTTATACGACATAGGATCATCTGCATTACACACAAGTACGGTCTCGGGCGTTTTTGTAAGTGCCTCAGCTAACACGGCTTGTATCGTATCAATCTCCCCTGCACGATCTAGCTGGTCTCGAAAGAGGTTTAAAAGAAGCATCGCACGAGGCTTTAGCTGCTCAAGCAACGTCTTACAAGAAAGCTCGTCAACTTCTAGCACCGCCCAATCGCATCCTTTTGCGTCCAATAAACAGGCAGCTACGCCAGGAGCCATATTGGCCCCGCTTCTGTTACACACCACAGAAAAGCCTGCCTTTTGCAGCGCATCTGCCACGATATTGTTTGTGGTAGTTTTTCCGTTAGTCCCACACGTTACTAAAACCCCCTGGCCGAGAAACCCAGCCATGTGTTCTACAAAACGGGCATCTATTGCTAGAGCAATTCTGCCTGGAAGCTGGGCTCCTTCTCGCTTAAGCACGCGGGAAAGAATAAAACGTGCTGAACGAGCTGCCACACGGGCAAGTGTTGTTTTAAAGCTCACAAAACGCACCTAATTGGTTTTCTCGGATGCTGAACTTGCCTCACCTGGAGCAAGCACATCTTCTACGCGCAAGTTAACACAAGAAACGTCAAGTGCCGTCATCGCTTTAACCTCTTTGGTAACGGCATCTCGTACGCCTTCAAAAACCGCTGGAGCATAGGCACCGTAGTCCATCACAATAGCAATGTTTATAATAACGGTGCCATCATCTGCCACTTCAATCTCAACACCGCCACTTGAAGAAGCACCGGTAAACGTCTCTTTTACCCGATTAAAAAAGCCTTGGCGCATACCTGCGACTCCAGGAACAGTAAGACAAGCGCAAGCCACAATTTTTTCTATGACCTCATTTGAAAACGTAAGTGAATCTTCGGTTTGTGCTTCCGGGTTTAAACCCGTGGATTCAGTAGCGTTTTGTGAAGACGCATTTTCTGCACGACTTGCTTCATCTAGTACCGTCGTGTCTTGTACAAACTCTTCTGACATTGCTTCCTCGCTTTCTGTATGCGCTTGTAACCTTTTAACCTTTAAACATACGCCTTATGGCGTCAAAAACGGTAGGCTTTCCGTCAAGCCATTGGCCAAACGAAACGCCACAGATTACCAAAATGGCAATGAGCAAGGCTTGAAAAAACCCAACCCACAAAATAACGATGGCCACCAACAGGCCAATCAAGCCAAAAAAGATGGCATTTCCGTGGCCGGGAGCAACACCTTCAAACCACGCCGTCGCCGTGCGTTTTGCGTTCATAGCTTGATTTCTGGCGGCATTTCCTGCGCGCTCGTAAGAGGCGTACGTGCTTTGTTGCGAGCGAGGCTCTGCTTGCGGTCCAGGCGCGGCTTGCTCTTTGGGCCGCTCAGTAGAAAAGCTGATTTTCTCGGTTACGGTATAGTGAGGCTCTTTTTGTTCACTCATGAGAATCTGTCCTTGTTTCAATGCCTACGGTTATTTCTTGGTCGGGGTCTGCTGCGACATCACCAGAGACGTGTGCCTCCACAAAACGCAAGTTTACCTGCGCAGGCTCAACGCCAAGCATCGAACCAAGGCCAGCTCTCACTTGCTGCTCGATACGCTGCGAGACTTCTCGAACTTGAAGCGGTTGCAATGGTTGAACCGCAAGCGTAATACCAAGAGCATCTGGGTACTTTGCTTGCACCTGCACGCGGTCAATTTGAACTGGAGCAACGCTTTCTGCAAGATAGGTCGCTTGCGAAGCGATTGCCTGACGTGTGACGGTGACATGCGCTCCTGCCTCGTCTTTAATAACGAGGTCGCGCGGCTTTTTTTTGGCGCACGCCATCACAAAAATGCAGAAAAAACCAATAAGTGCCACGCTAGCTGCAATTTCTACAGCATACAAAAACCATGGCACGGTGGTGAGATACAAAAGCACCTTCACATTTACCGGCGGCAGATTAAGCCATGGAAGCATCAAAACGCAGACACAAAAGACGCCGAGAAGAGCAAAGATAATCATGCAGAAACGTTTTATTCCAGTCATACGCTGCACCTTTCCTCTATACAGACCTTACGGCCGTAACACCCGGAACGTTTTCTTTCAACACGCGCTCTACGCTAAAAGAAAGCGTTTGCCCTGCGAGCGCACACCCTGCACATGCTCCGGTAAGTTCCACAGAAACAACGCCGTTATCGTCAACGCCCACGAGCTCAATATCGCCTCCATCGGCTTGTAAGCTTGGCCTTACGGCGTCAATCACTTTTTCAAGAAGTTCCTCATCAACTTTTTCCAACGTAGCTCCTCCTTGTATGCGTTAGTTAGATATAAGCTGCACTGCTTTTCTTTTACCCACTTGGATGAATGCATCTTTTGCAAGTGCGGGCTTAATGTTATAAGTGTGAGCAGAAACAGCTGTATCGTTTATTTTAACACCGCCACCATCTATTGCGCGCCTGGCTTCTCCTCGTGACTGGGCAAGGCCAGCGTCGACCAAAAGTCCAGGTAGATAGATGAGGCCTTCTTCATTAGGGGTGAGCTCTAATGCAAGCTCTGGTGCGTCTGGGCGTTTATGCTCGGCAAAGACGGCTTTAAACGAAGCGCGGGCTTCATCTGCGGCATCGGATCCATGATAGGTGCTGACGATGTTATGAGCCAGGGCGTGTTTCTCGGCGTAAGGGTCTTTAGACCCGTCTTTAAGGCCTTCTGCAATGCATTTAGCCTGCGCGATAGAATAACTTGAGGCAAGCATGAGGTAGGTAGGCAAAAGCTCATCAGGAATCGACATCACTTTGCCATACATTTCGGCAGGGGGGTCGGTAAGCCCAATATAGTTTTGGTAACTTTTAGACATCTTTTTGGTGCCATCGGTTCCTACTAAAAGGGGCATGGTAAGTGCTACCTGCGGCTCCATCTCATTAGCGCGCATCAAATCGCGACCCGCAAGCAAGTTAAATATTTGGTCTTGTCCGCCTAGCTCAACATCTGCCTTAATCTCAACCGAGTCAAGGGCCTGCAAAATGGGATAGGTTAGCTCGTGAACTGAGATAGGCTTGTTCTCGTTAAGGCGCGTCTTAAAGTCTTCGCGCTCTAAGATACGAGCCAAGCTAAACTGACTCATAAGCGTAAGCATCTGAGTAAAATCAAGCGATAAGATCCAGTCTCCGTTGTAGACAACCTTAGTTTTCTTGGGATCAAGCACGTGAAATGCCTGGTTGACATAGGTCTCTGCGTTTTTTGCAATCTCGGCATCGCTTAAAACTGGCCGTGTTGAGTTTCTGCCACTAGGGTCTCCCACTTTTGCTGTGCCAGAGCCTATAACAAGCACGCCCAAGTGCCCCATGTCCTGGAATTGGCGCATCTTTCTCAAGGCTACGGCATGGCCTAAATGAAGGTCTGGGCTGGTAGGGTCTACCCCAAGCTTTACGACAAGCTCGCGCCCAGAGGCCAGTTTTTTCTTTAAATCTTCTGCCGGTACAAGCTCAACCGAGCCCGACGCCAACTCTTCAAATTGCTGTTCTACCTCAGGGCTAAAAGCTCCCATCTATGCTCCCAAAGAAATCATCGCCGTAATAAGCTTAGCGGCATAATTTGGATCCGTTGCCCAGATGCCATTTCCAAATTGCTGCACGTACGGGGCGCATCCGCGCGACACCAAGTCAAATCGGGGGTCTACGCAGGGCTCATTAAGAGGATCGGTCGATGCATATGCTTTTAAGTGCTGAGCTTGTGCGAGCAATCCTTGCTGAACCGAGTCAAAAATAGCGTAGTTTTGCGGAGCGGAATCAACCGCGCCTATGCCGCCAAAATTGCATGCCCAATCTGGCACCGCTCCCCCAAACTTAAGCCAGCCTGTTTCAACACCTATCTGAGCTGCAAGTACAACAGGATTCACGCCTTCGGCATACGCCTCAGTCCAGGTAGCTGCCGCAAAGTCTTCAGGCGTAGCGGCGCCTTTCTCGGCATAGATTGAAGGATAGTGCGCCCTTATTTTATCCGAGAAATTCGCTATAAACGTGTTGTAATCCACCGAAGAGGGGCCCATAACAGGCGTTCTGTCCATTGAAATGACGCGCCCGTCTGTGTCTAGCAGATACATCCTTGCGGGATCAGACGCATCGCACCAGTCTCCATCCGCCGTTACCCAGCAGCTAAAAAGCATCTTTCCGGTTGCTTTATCAAAGAAGAACTTCTCGCCCCATATGGTTTCTGGGCCGGTTGCCATCTCGCCGGAATCGTGCATAAAATACCAGGAACCATCGATATAATGCCAGCCGGTAAGAACATTCCAGCCATCCAAATAGTAATAGCGGCCGTCTACGTTATACCAGCCATAGCCGGTAATCCAGTGGCCAGAATTATCAAAGAGGTTAAGTCCGCAGTCTGTCCACGCTGCGCCTTTAAAGGCCATGTTGCCACTTGCGCCAAGCCAGTACCAGTTTCCTCCATCCCAGAACCACCCGTTTTGCATGTGGCCTTCTTGGTCAAGGTAGTAATAAGAGTCGTTTGCCCACGACCAGCCTTTGCACATCCAGCCTCCGTCATAATCCATTAAATACCAGTAATAATCTGAAAGCCAGCCCGTATGCATGGTGCAGTTATCGTTAAAGTAATACCAGCCACCATCAATCATTTTCCAGCCCCAGTGTGCCACAATACCGGAACCATCTGCATAGCCCCATGCATCCCCATCTACAAACCAGGACACATCCATGCAGCCACTGGCGTTTGTGTGATACCAGTTGCCATCAGTCCAGACCCAACCTATGGCCATGTCTCCCCCAGGATTAAGCCAGTACCAACAGCCATCCCAGAACCAGCCACCGCCGCGTGGATGACCGCTGTCTTCAAGCCAATACCACGCCCAGTCACACCACGTCCAGCCGCCTTTTGCCATAGCACCGTCATCTGGACCACCACACCAGTACCAGCCATCATCCCAAACCCATCCGGTGGACATGTAGCCAGCTTCGTTAAAGTGATACCACGCGCTTCCAATCCACCACCAGCCATTAGCAGGATATGATCCATCTGGGTTTTTGTACCACCAACCAGCATCCGTGTGCTTCCAGCCAAAACTCCAATCCCCCTCATCGGGCTTTACGTATGAGTTTGGCCACTCAGTAGCGATAGACTCTGCATCTGCAAAGCCAAGTTGGCGCAAGAATTCATCATCACGCAACCTCGAGGCATCTTCTGGATTGTTGATAAAAGCGTGCTCAATCAGAGCACCGCTTGTTCCTTTTTCCCGAGAAAGGCGATTAATTGCTAAGTAGTCTTTGTTTGAACCGTCAGGATAATACGAAGAGTCAATAGTACGCGTCTTGAGACCTCTATTTAAAAGACCAAGATCTTGAAAGCGATTGAGAAGGTCATTTCCAAAATGAGAGGTTTCATCGTAGGTAAAGCTCATGTAGTTACCCTCGTGTGGAACCCAAACTTCAGCACCGGTCCCACTTGTGCCCGCTGCAGAATTGATGTGAAACGAGATAAGGGCACGCGCGTTGTACTGAACAATCATGTCACAACGCTCTGTAAGCGTTGGGTTTTCGTTTTCGCCACGTGTGAGCACACAAGGTATGCCAAGCTGCTCAAGGCGTGTTTTGCAATAGTTAGTAATTTTCCAGGTTAAATCTTTTTCTTGCAAACCATTTCCTATGGCACCTGTGTCGTCTCCTCCGTGGCCAGGATCTAAAAGCACAGGTCCGCAGTCTGCATGTGCTGTTTTAGGTACAGCAACTACTGCTACACCAAACACAAAAAGTGCTGCAAAAAGTGCAAAAAGTACCGCGTTAAAACTACGTGTAATCTTCATTTTAACCTCTATCCTTTCATTAGGTTCTTCCCATTGTGTAGCATTTTTAGTTTTTTTGTGTTAAGTCACAAAAGTCAGAAAAGTGTACCATATCCCTACCTTAAGGATGAGTACAATACAAAAAACTACAAGATTTCTTCATGAAAGAAAGGCACGACATGAGCATACGGCTAAGAGTTGCAAAACGAAGACATAGTAGACACATTGTAGGCTTTGGCGTCGCTGGTCTCCTTGGCTTTGTTGCGTTGCTTACTGTTGCACTCGCTTTTTCTTTGAGCTCTTTAGTCTCTACCTGGCTAGAAGATATCCCAGATCTTAACCAGGCAGGCCTTTACGTAGTAAGCTCTCCCACAACTGTTGTAGATTCTCGCGGCCAAACCATCGCAGAATATTATGACCAAAACAGAAAAATTGTTGACTTAAATAATATCTCTCCTTACGTAATAGCTGGAACAGTTGACACTGAAGACATCAGATTTTACCAGCATAACGGTATTGACCCTTCTGGTATTGTGCGAGCTGCACTTGTGACGGCTGGAGGCGGTCAAGAAGGGGCTTCCACCATCACGCAACAGCTCGTAAGAAACACGGTTTTATCGGATGAGCAATTTGACATTTCTTTAAAACGAAAAGTGCGAGAAGCTTACCTTGCCATTCAAATGGAAAAAAAATACAACAAAGACCAGATTTTAAATATGTATTTAAACACCATTTATTACGGTAATAGTGCTTATGGAATAGAAGCTGCTGCCAACACATATTACAACAAAAACGCTAAGGACCTTACGCTCTCGGAGGCGGCTTTGTTAGTGGGCATTCCAAACTCACCGCATCAGTTTGATCCGTTTGTGCATCCCGAAGCAGCACTCCAAAGAAGAAATCTCGTACTTGACCGCATGGTTTCTGCCAAAAACATCACGCAGGAAGAGGCTGATGCAGCAAAAGCTGAAGGGCTTAATTTGGTGCGAGGCGAAGCGATGATGAGTGCTGAGGGGACCTACCCTTACTGGACGCAGTACATTAAAGGGCTTTTGGGCGAAGACTTGTCAACCGATCTTATCATGCGCGGTGGTCTTAAAGTCTACACAACGCTTGATGCCGATGCGCAACAGGCGGCAGAAAAGGCGGTTAAAACACAGCTAGATAAGTTAGGCATAGATGGACTGGAATCTGCACTTGTCGCTATTGACCCTGCTACAGGCTATATTAAAGCCATGGTGGGAGGCAAAGATTATACAAAGCGCCAGATAAACTTAGCCACGCAGGGAATGCGCCAGCCTGGCTCGGCTTTTAAAATGTTTACGCTCTCGGCTGCTATTTCGCAAGGCATGAATCCCAATATTGCGCTTAATTGTAACTCGCCGTTGCGAGTAAGCCCAACATGGACCGTTAAAAACTACGGAGGAACGAGCTATGGAACTATTTCTTTGGCACGTGCCACTGCTGTATCTGCCAATACAGGATATGTGCAGGTAGCACAAGCAGTTGGGGCAAAAAGTATTGTGAATATGGCACACTCTATGGGCATTAAAGAAGAGCTTCCAGAGTATGACTCGATCACACTTGGAACGATCAACATTCCAGTTATTCAAATGGCTGAAGCCTACGCCACACTTCCTGCAGGAGGCGTGCATAGAGACGCCGTTGCTATTACCAAAATTGAGGACAGAAACGGAAACGTGGTTTATCAACATAAAGACAGCTCTAATCAGGCACTCAGTGCCGAGGAAGCCTCTGCGGTTACCTCGGTCTTGCAAGGTGTTGTAACTAGCGAAGTAGGAACAGCAAACGTATTAAACAACTACAACATTTCTCAACCTATAGCGGGAAAAACTGGCACGACTGAATACGCAGACAATCTTTGGTTTTGTGGCTACACACCACAAATTGCCGTAGCAGTTTGGACGGGATACCCCGACTCGTCTCAAAAGATTCTCATTGGCGGCTCTGAAGGACACCCGTCAAACACCTCCTGCCCCATTTTTGGAATGTTTGTAGAAGACTACGTGCAAGGACTCCCAAGAGAAGAATGGCCAAGTGCTGGTACGCCTACGTATAAACCTGACAGTAGTTGGACGTTTGTGGGCACCTCTTCTGGAGGAGCATCCGGCGAAGCGTCTTCTGGAAGAGCCGGAGGTGGGTCTAATACTGAAAATACTGATGAGAATGCAGATGGTGTAGCTTCTGAGCCTGAAGGACCTTCTGACACTGCCGCCGTCTTGCCTTCGCAAAGCGAAGACGAAGACGACGAACATTAACTGGCCCATTAGCTAGGTTAAACGAGCCACCAATCATATAAACTTACAGAGCGTTTGTGCAGCTTCTATGAAACGTTTATACAAGCAGCTCTTCTTGGGCAGCTAAACCCAGCTTGTCAATGATGCCTTCCGCTTCTTCGCGGCTTGTGCCTTTTGCAAAAAGATAAGCTTTAATCTTGGGCTCTGTGCCGCTAGGACGCACAATTACTTTGTGCCCATCTTCTAAATTGAACTCAAGAACGTTTGCTTGCGGCAACATTCCGTCAGGATCTTGTGGCTTTTGATTAAGCTGAGGCATCGCAACACGCGAGTTGTAATCAACCGTGGATTCCACGGAATAACCGGCGATTTTCTCGGGTGCATGAGCGCGCAAATGAGCCATAATATCTTGCATCTTTTGAGAGCCACTTGCACCTTCAAATGTCACGTTAACCACGCCATTTAAGTAGTAGCCAAACGTTTTGTAGAGATTTTGCATGGCCTCATACAAGTCAATTCCTTGTTTTGCATACCACGCGCTCATCTCACAAATTAACATGGACGTGACCACGGCATCTTTGTCTCGGGCATGCGTTCCAGCGAGGTAGCCATAGGATTCCTCAAAGCCGAGAAGATATCGATCCTCTTCGCCGGCAGCCGCGAGCTGGTCAATTTGTTCACCTATGTATTTAAAACCAGTCAGCACGCGGCGGAGCTCAAAGCCGTAATGCGCAGCTAGCGCATCTGGCATCGCACTTGAAACAATGGTAGAAACAACCACTTTATTGCTCACATCCTCGCCTGCTTCTGCCTTAAGCTGACACAGCCAGTCAATAAGTAGCACGCCCATCTCATTTCCGCTTAAAAGCTGGTAATCGCCTTTGTGCGGAACAGCCACGCCAACACGATCGGCATCAGGATCTGTTGCTAGCAAAAGATCTGGCTTCACTTTATCACAAAGTTCAAGGCCTTTTTGGAGGGCTTCTCGGATTTCTGGGTTTGGATACGGACAAGTTGGAAAGTTGCCATCAGGATTTTTTTGCTCCGGTACAATTTCAACGTTATCTACGCCCACCCGAGAAAGAATAGCGGTAACGCACTCGAGACCAGAGCCATTGAGTGGCGTATATACCACCTGAAAGCTACCGTCTTCTGCAATGCATCCAGGTACAGAAACGGACTGGATAGCGTCTAAGTATGCCTCGATGACGGTGTCTTCAAGATAGGTTATGAGGCCTTTTTTAAGCCCTTCTTCAAAAGAAATACGTGCTACGCCGTTAAAAATATCGGTATTGTTGATAGCGGTTTGAATCTCTGTGGCAGCTTCATTTGCAATCTGGCCGCCTTCTGGGCCGTACGCTTTATAACCGTTATAAGGAGCCGGGTTGTGGCTCGCCGTGATAACAACGCCTGCGTCTGCCTTAAGATAACGGGTAGCAAACGAAAGCACTGGTACAGGCTCGATGCGTGGGGCCACAATGGCGTGAATATTGTTGGCGGCAAGCACTGAGGCTGCAGTTTTTATGAAGGCCTCGCCGTTATTGCGCGAGTCACGAACAAGCACAACCGAAGGTGTACGTCCTTCAATGTGAGCGTTTAAGTACGTAGCAAGACCTTGTGTAGCCTGGCCTACTGTATAGATGTTCATGCGGTTGGTGCCCACGCCAAGCACGCCTCTTAGTCCTGCCGTGCCAAATTCTAGGTCACGGTAGAAGGCGTCGGTTAGATTGTCGGTGCTTTTCTCGGAATGTGCAAGAAGGTCGTTAAGCTCTGCGACAAGTTCTGGCTCGTCAATATTTTCTTGCCAGAGCTGGGCTTTTTGAAGAATTGCTGTGTCCATGTGGGCTCCTTTGGTTTTACCATGTTATCTAAAAGTATAGAAGACTTTTTAGTCTTTGAGTTGCGAAATCCATGTATTTGGCGAAGCGCCGGTGGGAAGGGCGTATCCATCCTTGCCGGTAATGGTAAGCTTTTGGATTTGTGGACCATCGCAAAGCACGTTTCTTTTAAACTGAGAAGCAAAAAAGCGTTTGTAAAACGTGATAAGCCATGCTTTAAGTTCATCTTTTGTATAGTGGGCAGCAAATACGTTTTGTGCATGCTCAAGAAGCTCTTTTGGTGCAGGATGGGAGTCTAAAAAGTGATAGAGATAAAAATCATGGACTGCGTATGGGCCTAAAATCTCTTCTGTTTTTTGTCCCGGGATAAGCTCAGGTGAAATAGGGGTATTTGCGATATCAAGCAATATGACTTGAAGCTGTGGGTTTTTTGCCGTTTGCGCCAGCCCTTTCACAATCGCCTGCATAAGCGTTTTAGGAACGTTTGCATTTGGACCATAATGAGCAGAGAGGTCTCCGTTATACGTTGCAAATCCCAGGGCAAGCTCACTCATGTCTCCCGTTCCTACAACAAGGGCATTTTCTTGGTTTGCTACGTCAAATAAAATCTGCGTACGCTCACGTGCCTGGGCATTTTCATACGTGACATCAAGATTTTGCAGTTCGTGTCCAATAGAAATTAGGTGCTCATTAACTGCCTGGTCAATGGGAATTTCAGAAAACGTGCAGGATAGCTCCATTGCAATTTTTTCTGCATTTGAATGTGTACGCTTTGAAGTAGCTTTGCTGGGCATGGAAATAGCGTGAATATGTGCAGGTGCAAGGTTAAGTAGCTCTAGCGCTCGAGCACTTGTAAGTAAGGCCAGCGTTGAGTCAAGACCGCCCGAAACGCCTATGACCAGATGTTTTGTATGAATCTCTTTCATCCGAGAAACCAAGCCATGGGCCTGAATGTCCAAGACGGTTTGGGCTGCGCTCAAAATATCGCTTGGAACAAATGGATAAGCTTGATCTTTTGGAGAAAACATAGCGGTGTGTATTGCGATATGTGCGCTCTGTTCGCGCTCTGCTTTGATTGCGTTTTTGCTCCACAACGTGTTTTCTGAAAGCAAATGCCCGTGCTCAAAAATACAGTTGTTAGCAGCATAGACGGCACTTTGCGTAGATTCTCCGCAGCCTGCATTTGCGTACACAATGCAGGCTTGGTCTTCTTTGCTTTTCTTGGCAAGATACATGTGCGTCGCATTACTGCTCCCTAAAAGAATAGGTGAGGCATCGAGCATAGCCGTTACGGGAGAGAAGGCGGGTTTCTCGGCGGCGAATGTAACTAAAAACGGAAGGCCATCTTGAGGTGTATGATGTGCAGAAAAATAGCGACGCTCTTCTAGAGACAAAGCTTGCTTGGAAACAATGCTAACTAGGCGGCCTTCTTTTGCAACAATTGCTGCATTAGCAAGGTTTCCGTCGATACAATACGGGGCACCAAACACTAGGTAAGCTTCTACCTCGCGCGTCTTTTCTAAAAGCATTTGGAGCGCATCTTCTGCTTTCTCAATAAAAAATGAATCTAAAAAAAGGTCGCCAGCAGTAGCTCCAGTAAGGCACAGCTCTGGCATAACAATAAGGTCTGCGGGCAGACAAGCGTGGACAGCCTCGGCTAGCGAAGAGGCGTTTTTGAAGACATCGCCAAGAGTGATATGCGGCGAAACCGCAGCTACTGTGGAAATTTTTTTCTGCATACGTACTGCTCCTTTGTCTACTTTCATTATACTCGCTTCTTTGCGCTACACTTGTGGTGTGCAAATAAAGGAGAAGATGGTGACGAGGACCCCACAAAAACCCGTTATAGTACTAGATTTTGGCGCGCAATACGCCCAGCTTATTGCCCGTCGCATTCGTGACCTAGGTGTGTATAGCGAAATTGTGCCTGGAGATATCTCTGCAAGCGATTTGGCCACAATGGAGC